>JBKJRV010000233.1:0-12755 GCA_046593115.1 Gemmatimonadaceae bacterium | reverse complement strand
AAGAACATGCCCGAGTTTACGAAGCGCGCGCCCTTCACCTTCATGGCCGCTTCGTTGGCCGACAGCAGGAGGGCCACCTTGTCTTCGATCGCCACGTCGAACGGATCCACCCTGGCCGCCGCGCGCCACGTCCCCGTTGCCGCGGAGCCAGGAGGCGCGAGGGTGACGGGTCGCACCAGCGCGGCGCGATTGGCTCGTGCCTGCGCGACCGACTGTCGCGCGACGCGCACGACCTCTTCCCGCGTCAGCTCCCGGCTGCCTGCGAATCCCCACGCGCCATCCACGAGCGAGCGAACGCCGAAACCATACGTCGTCGTGTCGACGAGGCCCTGCACCCGACGCTCGCGCGTGCTGATGTTCTGATTTCGATTCTGGCTGATGCGAACATCCGCGTACTGCGCGCCAGCCGATTTCGCGGCATCGAGTGCCAGCATCGCGAGGTCCCGGACCGACGCGTCGCCACTCGATGCGGCGGCGGCGGGAACAGGAACGGTCTCCACGGATGGCGCTGAGGAACAGGCAGCGATCCCGAGCGCAGCCGTCGCGGCCGTCGATGCTTTCAGAAACTCACGTCGGTTCTGCGTCACGAATCTCCCTGTGCGGTGTTGTCGTGCAACTGCGCGCGAATATAGGAATGGAAAAAATGTGACGCAACCCTGGGCCTGTTGCGTACTGCGTATTGCGTACTGCGTAAAGGGACAGTGAAAGACCTTCCTGCGTCCTGCGTCCTGCGTCCTGCGTCAAAGCGTCAAAGTCAAAGCGTCAAAGCGTCAAAGCGTCAAAGCGTCAAAGCGTAAGAGTAAAGTCCGGTTGACGAGGTAGTTCCTCCCTCGCGCACGTTTTCGAAACAGTTCAGGTGGCTGTCCGCCTGTGGGTCCCTGCATATTATCAGAGGCTGGCGTTCAACACACTTTCGTTGCGGGCGAGATGCCGACACTGACCGTCGACGGACAAACAATCACCGTAGCCGATGGGGCGACGATTCTTGACGCATCGCGCGTTCTGGGAATCGATGTGCCAACGCTGTGCTGGTATCCCAAGCTTCCGATCGTGGGAAATTGCCGCGTGTGCCTCGTCGCTGTCGAGGGGGCGCCCAAGTTGCTTCCGGCATGCGCGACCGCCGCGACGGAAGGCATGACGGTGGCCACGACGAACGACGCCGTCGGCCGCGCCAGGCGCGACGTCCTCGGCTTTCTGCTCGAGCGCTATCCGGTGGGTGACATCCCGCCTGACGGCGGCCGAAATGAATTCGAGCGTTATGTACGGCAGTACAACGTTCCGACCACGAAGCGATCGTCGCTGCCGTTACGCGATGGGGACAGCCGGGCCGGCGATCCGGTAATCCAGCACGACATGAGCACCTGCATCCTCTGCACACGCTGTGTGCGGGCGTGCGATGACATCCAGGTGGTCGGTGTACTCGACGTCGGGTTTCGGAGCGAGCACGCGACAATCATTGTCGGCGCCGATGGGAACCCCGAGCACGCCGGCTGTACCTGGTGTGGTGAATGCGTGCGCGTGTGTCCTACCGGGGCCATCCACGACATTCTGCCCATCGCGCAGCGGGCCAACGAGCTTGCTCCACGGGCGCAGTGGGCCAGCGTAGCGGCCGCCACGGCCGAGAAGACGGTGCGCAGCGTGTGTCCGTACTGCGCTGTGGGCTGCCAGCTCGATCTGAAGGTGAGCGGCGATCGGGTGCTGCGCGTGGAGAGTCCCTGGATCGAGGAGCCGACGCCAAATGAGGGGTCAACGTGCGTAAAGGGGCGCTTCGGCACCGATTTCATTCAGCATCGCGACCGTCTGGAGAAACCGCTGATTCGCCGCGGCTGGGTGAAGCGCGACGGTCGCTGGTTCTTCGATCCCTCGCATGATGGGGCTGACCAGTGGCCGCGTCGCGGCGGGCCCTGGAAGAACATTGCGGGTGAAGGACGGACCAGGAAGCACCGTCCGCAGACCAACCCGCTCAATGTGGTCGCGACGGGACCATCGACACTTGGCGATCCGCGCGACCGTGCCGCGACTCCCGATGACTGGTATGCGCCGTTTCGGGAAGCAACGTGGGACGAGGCGATGGAAATCACCGCGCAGGAACTGACCCGGCTGCGAGATGAACGTGGTCCCGAAAGCCTGGCGGTCTTTCAGTCGGCGAAGTGCTCGAACGAAGAGAACTATCTGCTTCAGCGAATGTTTCGCGGTGGCATTGGCACGAACAACGTCGATCACTGCACGCGCCTCTGTCATTCGTCGTCGGTCAGCGCCATGCAGCGGGCGATGAACACGAGCGCAGCCTCCGGATCCATGCGTGAAGTCGAGCACGAGAGTGATGTCATCTTCATTCTCGGGGCGAACACCACGGAATCGCATCCGGTGTTCGGCGCGGCGATCAAGCGTGCGAAGAAGCGCGGTGCGACGCTCATCGTCGCCGATCCCCGCAAGATCGAGCTGGCGGCGCGCGCCGACATTCACCTGCAGCCTCTGCCCGGCACCGATGTCGTGCTGCTCAATGCGTTGCTGCATCACGTGCTGGAGCAGAAGCTCGAGGATCGCGCCTTCATCGAGTCGCGGACGCACAACTTCCAGGCGGTGCGCACCGCGGTTGCTCCGTACACGCCGGAGCGCGCGCAGACGATCACGGGAGTGCCGGCCGAGACCATTCGTCGCGCGGCGGAGCTCTACGCGCGGGGTCCGCGATCGGCGACGCTCTGGGCAATGGGGCTCACGCAGCACCGCACCGGCACTGATATCGTCGCGTCGCTGCTCAACCTGATTCTTGCGACGGGAATGATCGGCCGGTGGGGCGCGGCCATGATTCCCATTCGCGGCCAGAATAACGTGCAGGGTGCGAGCGACGTTGGTGCCGTTCCCATGTTCTACACGGATTATCAGTCTGTGACCGATCCCGCGATCCGCCGGATGTTCACCAGCGAGTGGGGTGTGCCCGAGACGCGCGTGCCGCTGACGCCTGGCCTCAAGGTGACGCAGATCGTTCAGGAGTCGAGTCCGGTGCGCGGCATGTTCATCATGGGCGAGAATCCGATCCTCTCGGACCCTGAAGTCGCGCATGCGGAGCACTGGTTCAGCAATCTCGAGTTCCTCGCGGTCCAGGATCTCTTTCTCACCGAGACGGCGCGCTACGCCGATGTCGTGCTGCCGGGTTCATCGTTCGCCGAGAAGGAAGGGACGTACGTCAATACGGAGCGTCGCATCCAGCTTGCCGGCGCCGCCATCAATCCTCCGGGTGATGCGCGCCGCGACCTGGACATCATCATCGACCTCTCCCGACGGATCGGGTTGCCGACGCCGCACCAGAACGCGGCGGAAGTCATGGATGAGATTGCGCGCGTCACGCCGTCGTGGCGTGGCGTGTCTTACGCGCGGCTCGATGTTGCGGGGCTGCAGTATCCGGTGCCGGACGCCAGCCACCCCGGCACGGATTTCCTGTTCGCGGATGCGTTTCCCACCGCCGACGGGAAGGCGACGTTCACCGCTGTGGAATTCGTGCCGCCTGACGAGCTCCCTGACGACGCGTTCCCCTTCGTTCTGAATACGGGACGGCAGATGTACCATTGGCACACCGGGACGATGACCCGTCGCTCCCATGTGCTGGATGCGAGGGAGCCGACACCGACGGTGGAGCTGAATCCGCTCGACGCACGTGAGATGGCCGTTGGTGAAGGCGAGGAAGTACTGGTAACGTCACGCCGCGGCTCAATCCGGATTGCCGTCCGACTTTCCGACCGGGTGGCGCGGAAGCAGGTCTTCATTCCGATGCACTATCGCGAGGCGGCCGTCAATCTGCTCACGAACCCGGCGCTCGATCCCTATGCTCACATCCCTGAATACAAGGTATGCGCCGTCCGGGTTGAGGCGGCCCCAGGCGAAACCGGCGCGTATCGCGACCTGCCCGTGGAGCGCGGACTCATACCCACCGGCGACTGACCCGTCGCGGGTGCCGCGCGGGTGCTCGCTTCCGCGCGGGCACCAACCATGCGAGGTTACCGCCGCCCATGTGGCAGCACGTCCTTCCGAACCCGAGAGTGGAGTAATACGCGCGTGAAAGCGCTGGTAAAACGGCAGGCTGGACCGGGATTCACGCTCGAGGACGTACCCGAGCCGACAATTCGCGACGACGAGGTGCTCATCCGGGTCAAGCGAGCCGGTGTGTGTGGGACGGACGTGCACATCTACGAGTGGGATGACTGGGCCAAGGGTCGCATCAAGCCGCCGATCGTCGTCGGGCACGAGTTTGCGGGAGAAGTGGTCGAAGTTGGCAAGCTCGTCACGGATGTCCGCGCCGGTGATCGCGTGACCGCCGAGGGACATATCGTGGATGGCCGGTGTCTCCTGTGCCGCACGGGCAACGCGCACGTCTGTCCGTACACCAAGATCATCGGCGTAGATCGCGACGGCTGCTTCGCGGAGTTCATTTCCATGCCGGCCACCAACGTCTGGCATCTGGACGACAATGTCTCGTACGACATTGGTGGGATCCACGATCCCATGGGCAATGCCTTTCACACGGCGCTCACCGCGGACATTCCGGGGTCGAGCGTGCTGGTAACCGGGTGTGGGCCGATTGGGCTTTTCGCGATCGGCATTTGCAAGGCGGCTGGAGCGTCCCGGATTATCGCGTCCGACGTGAACGCCACTCGGCTCGAGTTGGCCGCGGTCATGGGCGCGCATGATGTGGTTCGTCCGCAGGAAGCCGAAGCGGCGGTCAAGCGGCAGACCGGAGGGCTCGGCGTCGACGTGGTGCTCGAGATGTCCGGGGTTCCGTCAGCCATTCACCAGGCGTTCGCGCTCGTCCGCGTTGGCGGAAAGGTCCAAATGCTCGGGATTCCGGCCAGGCCGATGGAAGTGAATTTTGCTACCGAGGTGATCTTTAAGGGGATCACGATCTATGGGGTAGTTGGGCGTCGGATGTACGACACGTGGCACGTGATGACGCAGTTCCTGCGCTCGGGGCGCTTCGATCCCGCGCCGGTCATCACCCACCGCTTTCCGCTCGAACAATTCGATGACGCCATCAACGCGATCAAGTCGGGCGACGCGGGCAAAGTCATCTTCGAAATTTCCTGAGATATCCAATCGATGGCATTGAACCGCAATTTCGAGCAGATGCTGCAGCAGACGGTGGCGCAGCTGAAGGCAGACCGCGTCTACAAGCGGCTGAATTACCTTGAATCCGCGCAGGCGGCGCACGTGCGCATGGAGGGAAAAGGGGACGTCCTCATTTTCTCATCGAACAACTACCTGGGTCTCTCCGACGAAGCCAGCGTCGTCAAAGCCGGCGTGGACGCTCTGCATCAGTTCGGCGCAGGCACGGCCAGCGTGCGTTTCATTTGCGGGACGTTCACGATCCATCGCGAGCTCGAGGAAGCCCTCGCGAAGTTCGTCGGATGCGCGGCGGCGCTGACGTACGTCTCGGCGTGGACGGCCAACGAGGGGTTGACGGCCACGGTACTGGAAGAGGGAGACTTCGTCGTTTCCGACGCGCTCAACCACGCCTCGATCATTGATTCCATCCGTCTGGCCAAGTCGATCACCAAGTGCACGACCGCCGTGTACCGGCATTCGGATCTCGATGATTTGCGCGCCAGGCTCGCGGCGGCCAAGAGTGCGAAGCGACGCATGATCTGGACTGATGGCGTGTTTTCCATGGAAGGCAGTATCGCGAAACTCCCTGATATTCTGCAGATCGCGAGGGAGCACGATGCGATTGTCGTGGTCGATGACAGCCACGCGACGGGTGTGCTTGGAAAGACGGGAAGAGGAACGGCCGAGCATCTGGGTGTCCTGGGCGACGTGGACATTATCACGTCAACACTTGGCAAGGCGCTCGGTGGCGCAGCGGGAGGCTTCACCGCGGGCTCGGCAACGCTGGCCGATTATCTGACGCAGCGATCCCGTCCCCAGTTATTCTCGAATGCCCTGCCCCCGACGGTGGCGGCGAGCTCGCTGGCTGCTGTGCGATTCGTCGAGGCGCACCCGGAACGCGTGCAGAAACTGCGCGAGAATGCCAGCTATTTCCGGGGACAGATCACGGAAGCCGGTTTCAAGCCGCTCGACGGCGAGACGCCGATCGTGCCGATCATCGTCGGGGAAACCGCGGCTGCCATCCAAATGAGCGATATGCTGCTCGAGGAAGGCGTTTTTGTCACCGGGTTTGGGTTCCCGGTAGTGCCGCAAGGGCAGGCCCGGATCCGCTGCCAATTGTCGGCGGCGCATGAGCGCGAAGATATTGACCGGGCGATTGCCGCGTTCCGGAAGGTGGGGAAGAAGCTGGGGGTGGTTAAGTAAGGCCTACTGCGTGCTGCGTGATACGATACGGGCTGCGGGCTGCGTGCTGAGTGACAGAAACCTCCTGCGTCCTGCGTCCTGCGTCCTGCGTCCTGCGTCCTGCGTCCTGCGTCCTTGCATCGCAACGTCGGAATGTCCCAGTCTTCATGGACGCACTTTGCCCCCGTCAAACGGGCTGACGGCGAACCGTGATCACCAGACGTCGCCAGCTTGCGTCATCGTCGGTGCCCACTCGCCAGACGCAGGCCGCGCATCGTCCGCCTGCCAGCATCCATCTGGAGAGCGGGCCGCCGATGTCGGGGCGCAAGTGCCCGACCACATCGCCGCCGCGGGCATGCACCCACACGTTTGGATCGTCAATACCCGGGGGGTCTGGCACCAGGATAAGCGGATCACCTGGACTGAGCCGGCGCACCACTCCGGCGCGGCCAGCGAACACCGTTCCAAACACGGGTGTGTGAAATTCGTCGGTTGCTGGGAGCGACGATGATGGTTGCATCTGCGTGCAAGAGGAGATTGGCCGGCCGCCTGCCGCGGTGTCCGTCACATTCTCACCTGACGCAGAGCGGCGCAAGCGCCCGGAGCGGTCGCGAAAGCAGGCAAAGTCGGCAAAACCGGGAGCGGCACACGTGACCTGTTGGGCGGTCGCGTCGTCACCGGACAGTACAATATGACTGGACCAATTTTCCGAGGTTCCACGAATGCGCACAATTCGATTTCTCGCGACCGGCTTCGCCCTCCTGATCGTATCGCAGGTTGGAAGCGCCCAGGAAGGACGCCTTTTCAAGGACTCCTGGTTCTGGGGAGCGAAGGTCGGGAGCGTGAAGTACGCGACTCGCGAAGAGAGCGGCTACGCCCAGATGATCGGCGGCGAGTGGCTCATCACTCGTACGCGTGGCGCGCTGTACGTGGCTCTCGACGAAACTTTCTTCGGGCAGGACCGGATTTCCTCGGTCGACGATCCGTTTGCGAATCCGACCTTCAGAACCAATGTGGCGCTGAACGACATGACGCGAATCACCGTAGCCGGGATGATCTTCCCGAATGTGCGTCGAGGCTTCCTTCGTCCGTACGCAGGCGCCGGCTTCGCCATCCTCAATTTCCACTCCGCGGGAGCCGTGGGTATCGGCGGGAACGGCGCACAGGATCAGTTCGTGACGGAAGCGGTGGAAGACGCGAGAACCGGTGCCTCGTTCGTCGGGATTATCGGCATGCAGGCGCAGTTCCGCCGACTCTCCGCGTTTGGGCAGGCGTCGATGATGCCTGCTCGAAGCCCCAATTTCCTGCTCAATCAAAAGACGACAACGCTCTTCGAAACCGGCCTTCGCTACAACGTGGGAACGAGCATCGACCGGCCGTTCTAAGCTATTGCGTATTGCGCATTGCGTATTGCGTATCAGCGTCGGCTAACACTCGAAATGCGTAAGACAGAACAGCGGCGCGGGGACCGTTCCCCCGTGCCGCTGTTCGTCATTTCGTGGTACGCACGGCGCCCCGCGGTGCCGTTTCCGAAAGCGCCCCTGGCTACCGATTGCCCGGAGCGCGATCGATCGCCCGCTCTATCACCCGCAGCATGTTTCCGCCCAGGACCTTCCGCACGTCCTGCTCGCTGTAACCACGGTCGAGCAGGGCCTGCGCGATCAGCGGCAGACGGGTGACGTCATCCATGCGCTCCGGGAGCGCGCCCACGCCGTCGAAATCACTACCGATTCCGACGTGGTCCACGCCCGCCACCTTTGCGATATGATCGAAGTGGTCGATCAACACCGAGAAGCGCGCCGGGGCTACTGACGCCATCATCGTCGAGCGACGAACCGCGCCCTCGCGACGAAGCGTCTCGGCATCCGCGCCGGCACGGCGCAGGGAATCCTCCAGCGAAGCCACTGACCGATCCACATTCTCGGTCGACAGACGATAGACCGAATCAATGAACTGGGCAGCGAAGTTTACATTCACCACCCCTCCATTCCGCGCGACGGCGCGCAGCATGTCGTCGGTCATGTTGCGACGGTGCAGGTTGATCGCCCTCGAGCTCGAGTGCGAAGCGATGACCGGCACTGTGGACGTCGCCACGGCATCGAAGAACGTGGAATCAGAGACGTGCGAGATGTCCACCAGAATGCCCAGTCGGTTCATCTCGCGGATGACGTCTCGTCCAAACGGAGTCAGTCCTCCCTTGCTCGTACCATTGGTCCCGGCATTGGAGCCGGCCCACTCGTTTCCGTTGTTCCAGGTCAGCGTCATGTAACGGGTCCCGCGGCGGTGCAACTCGCGCAGCCGTTCCAGGGAGTTCTCGATCGCGTGCCCACCTTCTACACCGATGAATACGGCAACCTTGCCCGCGGCTCGCGCGCGTTCCAGGTCTGCCGCCGAATTCGCACGCATCAGGGTATTCGGATGGCGGCTGACCAGAGCATCGATCGTATCCAGGTACAGCATCGTGCGCTGGTACGAACGATTGGTGCCCACCGCGTATGGCGCGTCGATAAAGGCCGAGAGAAAGACGGCGTCGATCCCGGACTCGACGAGCCGCGGAATGTCCGTGTGCCCCTCGTCCGGGGCACGGGAGCCCGCCGGATGACGAATATCGGGATTGTACTTCTCATCAATGATTTGCGTCGGCAGATCGTTGTGCGTGTCGATGACGATCGCATCACGGTACAGGCGCATCGCACGCTCACTCACGCCCGGAATGGTGGGCTCCTGCTTCATGCCTGCTGCCATCGGGGACGTCATCGACTCCGGGGTGGATGCTCTCGGCGAATGAGCGCATGCGACGATCGCGGAGAACAGGAGAAGCAGGACACGACCATTCATGAGCGGGGTCCGGTTAGGAGGCGACGCGGCGCGTTTGAAACGTAGGGACAGTCAGCGATAAACCAGCGGAGCGGCCAGTCGGCCGCGCGGGTGATACCAATGCGCGGCGATACCTGCACGCGCTGATCGGGGATATCGTCGCCGCGGAGAATGGTGATCGGAGGCCTGTTGAGCAACACGCCGTTGTGCGACCCGGCAATACCGAGCGCCGTGCACAGCTTTCCGGGGCCATTGGTCAGATTGACATCGTTGCGCGCGCGCGAACGCCGTTGTCTCATGAGCGGGAGCCCTTCCACCGGCTCGAGCGCGCGCACCAATACGGCACTCGGCAGCCCTTCGGCACGGGTAACCGCGTTGAAGCACCAGTGGACCCCGTATATGAAGTACACGTACGCAATCCCGGGTTTCCCGTACAGCCACCGGGTGCGGTTCGTATTGCCTGCGACGGCATGGCACGCGGGATCATGCTCGCCGAGGTATGCCTCCGTCTCGACAATTCTGCCGGAGGTCACGCCTTCGTCCGTCACGCACCGGAGCACCGAGCCCAGGAGCTCTCTGGCGACGAGCTCGGTGTCCCTGTCGTAAAAGGAGGGTGGGTGCGGCCGGCGAGATCCGCCAGC
Source organism: Gemmatimonadaceae bacterium (assembly GCA_046593115.1). Lineage (GTDB taxonomy): Bacteria > Gemmatimonadota > Gemmatimonadetes > Gemmatimonadales > Gemmatimonadaceae > JBKJRV01. The sequence continues at coordinate 3,018 of JBKJRV010000233.1, read as the reverse complement.
CGCCGCCTCACCGGTCACGCGTCCGAGCCGGCCTTTTTCGCCTTGGCGGTTCGAGGACGTTTGACGGCAGCAGGAGCCGCCGCACTGGCTTTTTTCGCGCCCGCCTTGGCTGGGCCGCGGGGCGCGCGCTTCCCCGGAGTCTTCCTCGCTTTCGGCGATTTCGCCTCGTCCGTTACCTCAGCAGATGGTTCGGGCTCGAACTCGAGTTGCGATGGCGTCGATTCCTCGACGACGCCAATGAGCAGGAGATCGGCTGGCGGCGCGCCCAGCTTGGCGCGTCCGGCGGAGCGACCGCGCAGAACGCCGCCGCGCGCACCCATTCCGCGGGGTGACGGCACCGACGGTGCTGCGACGGGGGTAGCTGCGAGCTCAGCTTGTCCGAGCTGATCGGCCACCGACTCGGTGACGACGGCCATCGCTACTTCGAAGTCGTTACCACGACGGCGGAGGTCGATCACCTGTCCCTCGTGCGCATCACGGAGGATACGTTCGAAGTTGCGTTCGCTGAGGCTCGCGCTGTCGCGTCCCAGCAGGCTGCGTGCGCGGGTCCGGACTTCGGACGCGCGAGCCGACCGCCCCTCCCCGGGCGCCAGGGCTTCGACCGTGCGTCGAACCAGATCGAACGCTTCCTGACGGGTGAGCCGCTCGCCATCGACACCGATGCCGTTGTCGCGCGGTGAGTCGGCAACGGGCGCCGAGGCCATGACTGGTGCGTCGACCGCAACGGCGGCCGGAGCGACGCCAGAGCCATCGGTTGTCGCGACGCCTTCGGCAGAGCGCGGGCGCTCCGTCCGATCCCGACCCCTCCCACCGCGACGACCCCGGCGGGGGCGCTCGGCGGCTCCGTCGCCCGACACTGCGGGTCGGGCGTCAACGGCCGGCCTGACTTCGACCGCCGGTTGGGTTGCGGTAGCTGATGTTGCGACGGGCGGACGTCCATTTGACGGGAAATCGACTTCGATCTGACCGTTCTCGAGCTTCCGGGTGGAAAGCACACCCTTCGAAGCAGCTTCCTGCACGAACCGCGAGAACTTCGACATGCCGAGATTCTTTTCGTCGAACCCGCTGTCGATCTCCTGCATGACCTGCTTGAGGCGGTCGGAACGCATTACATCGCCATTGCGCTTCATGCGATTGATCGCTTCAGTGACCAGCTCCCATGGGTCGCGCTTCGGCACGTTCTCTTCGTCGGTGCTCTTCTGGAGACCGGCGAGCGAGTTGTAGCTGTAGTACTCATCGCAATTCTGCACGAGCAGGTCGCTCGAGGACTCGCGGATGCCCACGCCGATGACGTACTTGCCGTATTCCTTGAGCTTCATCACGAGACTCGTGAAGTCCGAGTCGCCGGAGAGCAGAATGAAGGTGCCGATTTCCGGACGTGTGAAGACCAGCTCCATCGCATCCACCGCGAGGCGAATATCGGTGGCGTTCTTCTTGGCCGACCCGTACGCCGGCGCCATGATCATGTCGATGGATGCGGCGGTGAGCGGAGTGACGTACTGGACATAGCGGCGCCAGTCGGCGTAGGCCCGCTGAACAGCAACCTTGCCCTTGATGATGTCGGAGGACAGGAGGGTACGGAGCTCGCGATCGAGATCGGAGCGGATGCCCATCGTGACGTTGTCGAAATCGATGAGCAGGGCAGCGTTCGGGGCGTGGTGGAAGCCACCGAGCTGAGCCGCGGACATGGCTTGCGGGCCGCGGTGGATTGGGATGGATGGGGCGCGGTGTTGAGGGCCGCGCGAGTATCGTTCGGGCATGAACATCCTGTTGGAGCGTGTACCCGGGCATGTCTGCTGTCCGGGGCTCCCGCCGGTTCACCCGTTCGCGTCCCGCGTGGGGAGCCAGTCGAACGAGCAGAGACAACGGGAAAAGGAGTCTGGTCGCGGAGAGCCCGGTGCGATCCTGTACGGCACGCGGGGCATCGAATGCCACGCGCCGGATCGGTACCCGGCCACACCTCTGCGCTCGAAGGCGACCCTACCCGACTGCGGTCCGTGACCGGCCCTGGGGAAGAACGTCTCCAGCACGACGCGACGAATCGCGGCGACGACATGCGGGCAACGCCCGACAGTCACCTGTAATGTACGCGATCAAGGCGACTTTGGTAGTCCCTGCTAGACTCCCATCGCCTTCAGCAGCACGCGCTTTGGGCGCTGGCCGTCCCATTCGCCGTAGAAAACTCGCTGCCATGGTCCGAAATCGAGCTGGCCTGCGGTGACGGGCACGATGACCTCGTGACCAACCGTCATGGATCGGAGGTGCGCTGCCGCGTTGTCTTCGCCCGTGCCCGAATTGTGCCGATACTGTTCCGGATCCCATGGCGCGATGCGTCCTTCGAGCCAGTCGAGAATGTCCTTCCACAGGCCCGACTCGTGGTCGTTCACGAACACCGACGCCGAGATATGCATCGCGGACACGAGGACCATGCCCTCGGTGATGCCCGCCGCAGCGCGGCATTGTTCCACCTCGTCGGTAATGTCGATGATCTCCTGACGCTTCCTTGTATTGAAGGTGAGGTAGGAGGTGTGGATTTTCATGGCAGTCAAGAGGGAGGGAGAGGGTTCGCTGCTGCGGGCTGCGTGTTGCGTGTTGCGTGAACTTGTGGCCGGTGCGTGCGTGTGCCGGATGATCATCTCACGCACTGAAAGCTCGTCCTCATTTCTTCCGGCGTCAAAGATCCCGAGTGGCGCCGTCACCGACTGCGCGCGCACCTTACAGGGTGACCGAACTCGAGCCCACACCGGAAACCGGCGCGCCTGCAGTGCGTAGAGACGCCGTGACGCGCTTTGGATTCCGAACCCGACTGTTCCTCACTCTTTCGCTGTTCGCACTGCTGCCGGCACTGGTGCTCACGGTGGCCTGGGGCGCGACCTTTAGCTCCATTCTTCCCCTGGTCACTGAGGGCGCAGCCTGGGACAGTGTGGCGGCCAGCGGTCAGCGCGCGCTCGGCGAGATGCGCCGGCGCCCACTCACCGAGCGTCAGCAGCGTGCCCTGCGGGAGCACGAGCAGGAGCT
>JBKJRV010000142.1:0-6662 GCA_046593115.1 Gemmatimonadaceae bacterium | reverse complement strand
TGCGGGGCCCGCGGCCGCGTCCTATCTGCAGGAAGCCGGCTATGTGGGCGGGGAAGAGCTGTTTACGTCGTTCCGCGACTGGATGCGCGACCAGGGTCTGGGCGCCGTGGAAGATCTCGATGTCGAGTCATTCGAGCAGCGCGCGTCGGAGTACTTTCGCGATGCCGGGTGGGGCACGCTGCGCATCGGCATGCTGCGTGACGCGGTAGCGACACTCGACTCCATGGACTGGGGGGAGGCCGATCCGGCCAGTGGCCTCGACCATCCCTGCTGTCATTTCACCACGGGGATGTTCTCGGATTTCTTCGGCCGGATCGGCGACACCCCGCTCGCGGTGCTCGAAGTCGAGTGCCGGTCGATGGGATCCGCGCGGTGCCGGTTTCTCGTCGGCACGCCCGACGTGATGAGTCACGTCTACGAAGAGATGGGCCGGGGGATGGACTACGAGGAGGCACTGGCGGAAGTGGTGTAGCACTGCCGCACCGTCCACCGCTGCTTTGGCGATTCCCTACAACTGTCGCGGCGGCTAGTCCTCGTCCAGAATTTCCGCGTACAGCGGATTGATACGCAACTCACCGTCGATCAGTACTTCCCGGTCCCACGGGAGGACGATGGTGCTGTCTGTCTCGAGGGCGTGAAAGTCGGGCTCGTATGACCCCGTCCTGAAGCTCACGGCGGTCCAGACTTCCTCGGCGCCCGCACTGACCACGGCCGCGCGCGCCAGCCGCATGGTCGCACCGGAATCGCAGGTCTCGTCAACGATGAGGACGCTCTTCCCGCGAACTTCGGTGGGAGCGCTGCTGAGCACTGCCGGCGACTCACGAACCGTTTCCACACCCGAGCGACGGCTCACCAGGATCGAGTGGAATTCAAGCCCGAGGATGGCCGCGACCGTCGCCCCCGGCACTACGCCAGCCGTGGCGATTCCGATAACGATCTCGGGGTTGGAGCCGCGCGCCACCTTCAGCGCGAGGGCCCGGGAGAGCTCTCCGAACAGGGCCCAGTCCACTTCGATGACGCCCTTGCTCGGATCGACGGTATAGCGGCGGGGAGACATGGAGGGAAGCTAACCTCTCGGCCGCAGGAGTCGTAGTCCTGCTGCGTGCGGCCTGCTGCGTACTGCGTGCCGCGTACTGCGTAAGTAGAGGCGACATCGGTGCGCGAGTCGCGTATGAATTCGTTGTAAAGTAGGTGAACCGATCTTACTATTGGCTCCGGCTGACACCCGCGTCTCGCAAGCCGTACGGAGGCAGGCCAAAATCCGCGCCAAGCGGCGCGCAATCTGCAAGGGCGCAAGGGATTAGACCGGATCTACGCAGCACGGAGTACGCAACACGCATCAGGCAGCACGTAGCACGCAGCAGGCGGTATTCTCCTTCAAAGAATCGCAATCATGTCCTGGTGGAGTCGTCTCGTTGGCGGCAAATCGGAGACTAATCTCAAGCCCCAGCGCCTCGACTACCTGAACGAGGCGCTCGCGCTCGAACGGCAGGGCGATTACGACGCCGCCCTGACGTCCTACCGCCTCGCGCTTCGGGATCACCCCAACGACCTGCGTATCCTCCAGAACATGGCCATCGCGTTCTCCCGGACGGGTCGGCTCGAGGAGGCCATTCGGCACTATCGCCGTGCGCTGGAGCTCGACCCACAGTTGTCCGGCGCTCACTACGGACTCGCCTTTCTCCTCATGAAGCGCGGCGACCTCCCCGGCGCGGAGCAGCATCTGAACGCGTTTCTGGCGCAACCACCACGTGGAGGCGACGCCGATCGCTGGATACGCTACGCGCGTGAAACGCTCGAGGCCATTCGCTCCGGTACCGTCGGGATGCTCCCGGAGCCAGGGGAATAGTGGCGGGTCAGATCCTCGCAGTCATCAGCCAGAAAGGTGGTGTCGGAAAAACGACAACGGCGGTGAACCTTGCCGCGGCCTTCGCCACGCGCGGCCTGAAAACCCTGCTGGTGGATGTCGACCCGCAGGGCTCCGTACGCTATGGCGCCGGCGTGTCTCGCGGATTCGACGACTCCGGCTTCGCGGATTTCATGGCTGGCCGGAAGGCGCTGCGCGATGTGATCCTGCCGACTATCCTCCCAAAGCTCCGCGTCATGCTCGCGGGAACCGTAAGCGGTGAGGCCGCGCACGACGCGTATCAGCGCACCGTCACCGACAGCCCGCTCCTGGGCGAGCTCCTCGGTGTTGCTCGTGAACGAAGTCAGGTCGTGGTTGTGGACACCCCACCCGGCCTGGGCCCCATCGCGCGCAAGGTGCTCTCGCTCAGCCAGCACGCGATCGTTCCACTCCAGTGCGAACCGCTGGCACTGCAGACTACACCGCAGATCCTGCGCAGCCTTCAGGACATTTCGGCGTCCAATCCCGAGTTGACTCTGGATGGCATCCTGCTGACGATGTTCGAGAAGGGAAATCCGCTGAGCGAGCGGATTGCCGCCTACGTCCGCACGAACCTTCCGCCCAAACTGGTGTTCGACATCAGCATTCCGCGAACACTGGCGACAACCGATGCCTTTGCGGCGGGACAGCCGGTCGTCTACCGGACGCCTGAGGATCCTGCCGCGCAAGCGTACCTCGCCCTCGCCGACTACCTGAAGGAGCAGTTCGATTGATTAGCCTGCTGCGTTCTGCGTGTTCCGTGCTGCGTATCTTCAGACGCTCCGGGATCGGCGTCTTGCGTATCGGCGCCAGCGTCTCTGCCGGCATTGTGATTCTAGGTGCAACCATTGGCTGCACCGATGTCGGCACCTCGCCAACCGTCGCCGTCGCGCTCGCGTTCGACACGCTTCCGTCGCCAAGCGTCGTGTACGGCGACACGCTCCGCGACATCAATGGGGTGGCGACACCGCTCACCGGTCACGCCTACAACGCTGACGGAAACGAGATACCGAACGCGCGGATCGAGTACTTCGTCGCAGATGGTGCGACTGCGACAATAGACCGCACATGTCCCTGCTACCTGATCGCAACCAGCGACCCGGCAAAAACACAAATCGTTCTTCGTGCGCAGATCGGAGGCGGCATCCCCAGCCTCACCGCGCGAACACTTCAGATTGTGCCCTCGCCCGATACCGTTGACCGCGGCGACCGTGTGGACCGGTCTCGCGTGGATACGCTGAACTACGCCGGTACCGATACGATCCCGCGCGTCAGTGCGGCGCTCGCCCTGCGCGTGCTCGACAGGCCGGACTCCACAAAACCCGATTCGCTGCGCGCAGTGCGCGCCTGGCTCGTCCGGTTTCAGGTCGTCTCACCCGCTGGCGCCGACTCGTTGCTCGTTAACGACGCAGGGCTTCCCTCCACCATCGATACCACCGGAAGTGACGGCGTGGCATCCCGAACAATTCGATTGCGCCCCAACCGTGGCGGCAATCTGTCCACCGGCGTACCTGACTCCGTGATCGTCGAGGCAACGGCTCGAAACCGCGCCGGCGTGCTGTCCGGCGCTCCGGTACGCTACATCCTGATTCTCAGGAAGAGCACCTAGCGGTCTCGACGGCAGGCTGGGAAGGCTGTAGGCTTTACGCCACCCTAATCCCTCAGTCTATGCATGCCAGCGGCGGACCTCGACCCGGCCAACCGGGCACACTCAACAAGTTGTTCTTCGACGCGGTCGAGAAGTACGACAAGCCGAACGCGTTGCAGGTGAAGGTGAGCGGGTCGTTCCAGCCCATCTCCCACAAGACGCTGGCGCAACGGGTCCTCCGAACCGCGCTGGGACTCCGCTCGCTTGGAGTGAAGCGCGGTGACCGCGTCGGGATCCTGTCCGAGAACCGCCCGGAGTGGGCCGTCTCGGACTACGGATGCCTTACCACCGGTGTCACCGACGTTCCCCTCTACCCCAGTCTGCCGGCCGACCAGATCGCCTATATCCTGAAGGATTCGGGGGCGGTCGCGTGTTTTGTGTCGACGCCCGAGCAGGGCGCAAAGCTCGCGGCCATTCGCTCGGAGGTTCCCACCCTCAAGACGGTCATCACCTTCGCTTCGACAAAGAGCGACGGTGTTGATCTCACGCTGGCCGAGCTCGAGGCGCGTGGGGCCGCCGCCGAGAGTCCCGACGCCATCGCGAAGTATCGCGCCGACGCGCTCGATGTGAAGCCGGACGATTTGGCGACGTTGATCTACACGTCAGGCACCACGGGCTCACCGAAGGGCGTCATGCTGACGCACGACAACATCTTTTCCAACGTGGACACGGTACGGCGGCTCGTCCCGTTTCAGGGGAACGACACCTGCCTCAGCTTTCTGCCGCTCTCGCACATTTTCGAACGGATGGGCGGCCACTACATGATGATGGCGACGGGCACCTCGATCGCGTACGCGGAATCCATCGACACGGTGGCGATCGACCTGTCCATCGTCCGGCCGACGATTGTTCTGGCCGTGCCCAGGGTCTACGAGAAGCTGTACGCGCGCGTGCTGGAGAACGCCCTTTCCGGCAGCGGCATCAAGAAGCGCATCTTTTTCTGGGCGAAGGGCGTTGCGGATGCATGGGCCGACGAAAAGTTCGCCAATCGAGAGCCGAAAGGCCTGCTGGCATTGAAATATGCCATTGCGCAGAAGCTCGTCTTCTCGAAGCTGAAGGCCCGGGTAGGTGGCCGGCTGCGGTTCTTCGTCTCCGGCGGGGCTCCTCTGGCCTCCGAGATCAACAAGTTCTTCTACGCCGCCGGGTTGATCATCCTCGAAGGCTACGGTTTGACGGAAACCTCGCCGGTGATCGGCGTCAACACGCTCGACAACTTCAGGATCGGCACGATCGGCCGGCCCATTCCCGGCGTCGATGTGGAGATCGCGGAAGACGGTGAGATTCTGACGCGAGGCCCTCATGTGATGAAGGGCTACTATAACAACACCGAGGCCACCGCCGAGGCGATTGACGCGAAAGGATGGTTCCATACCGGCGACATCGGCGAGCTGCGCGACGGCTTCATCGCGATCACTGATCGCAAGAAGGACATTATCGTCACCGCCGGCGGCAAGAACATCGCGCCTCAGCCGGTTGAGAATCGCGTCAAGACGAACAAGTACGTCAGCCAGGCCGTCATGATCGGCGACAAGCGCAAGTTCCCGATTCTTCTCATCGTGCCCAATTTCGAGCAGCTCGAGAAGTGGGCGAAGAAGAAGAACCTGCTGTGGACGGACCGGGCGCAATTACTCGCGATGCCGACGGTGAAGGCGAAAGTAGACAAGGAGATCAAGGAGCAGCTCGCCGGCCTGGCGAGCTATGAGACGCCCAAGAAAATTGGCCTCCTCGAACACGATTTCACCATCGAGCGAGGGGAACTGACGCCGAAAATGAGTGTAAAGCGCAAGGTCGTCGATAAGCAGTACAAGTCGCTCATTGACTCGCTGTACGACGAGGACGCGTCGAAGGCGGGCCACGATCATTGACAACACCGGCGGAAGTTACGGACTTCGCAGCGCGAGACCTGCCGGCGGCATGCCTCGTGCATTTCCCACGGCTTGAACGAAATTAGGAGCTTTCATGCGTAAGATGATTTTTTTGCTCGCTACCGGCACGCTGCTTTCGGCGTGCAGCGGTTTCAGGCGCGGCAACGATCCACCGCCCTATCGGTCTCCCTCCACCACGTCCATTTACGGGGACTGGGTACTTTCGTCGCCCATCGATTCCACGGCGTTTGCCGGTGCGTCTAGCGTCGAGATGACGCTCGACCAGACGTCCTTCAGCATCACCGCCAACTATCCGGGCCGCGCTTCGCAGCGCGTCGTGGGCTCAGCCTCAACGAGCGATGGTGGCATCCTCACACTTGTACCGCAGAGTGGCGGAACGGACGCGAGCATGTCACGCCGGTCGATGGCCTTTACGCCTGGTCAGCCCATCTCGCTGATCGCGAGTGCTGCGGGGGCATCGCTGGTTTTCAAGCCACCCCAGGAGACCGACCCGACACCCAGCTCCAGCTGGTCCAAGCGTTCCAAGGCAGAAGCGGCAGGCAAGATCGGGAAGGATTCCGTCAAGCCGTAGCAGTCACCGTGCTCGATGGAGCACGTCCGCAGGAAGCAGTAAGAACGGGTGCCATGGCGGCGCCCGTTTTTATTGTCGTCGTGCGCTCTTGAGCGACACGAGCCCGCCCGGCCCAGCGCGACGTTCCGCTACCACGCCCGAATCATCGCGTGCGAGTTCGGCCACGCCCTCCGGCAGCGCAATTCCGACGGGCGCCAGAAGACGCCCGCCCGGTCGCAGGACTCGGCCGACCTCCGCGAGCATCTCATCGCCCGCCTGTGCTGCATCGAGCGCAGCCGCCCGACAGCTGGCCGTCGCGATCGGCAGAGGTGAGCTGGAGATCAATGATGACACATAGCCGGTTGCCATTCCGGGACCATTGATCACGACGATCTGCGTCTCGCCGATCATTACCGCGAGTGCAGACGCCAACTCGGCGTGTTGCCCGAGGAGAAGTACGATCCCGCCCGGCTCCGCGAGTCCCAGGAGCGCCGCCAGACGCAGCACAGCGTCATTGCTCGAACCATGCACGTCTTTCCCAGACACGGCGTCGTCTCGCACGGCGGTCATCCCGGGGCCGGCGGAATCTTCTCGCGCGGCGGGCACCGCGGGGCCGGCGGAGTCGTCTCGCGCGGCAGGCACCCCGGGGCCGGCGGAATCTTCTCGCGCGGCGGGCACCGCGGGGCCGGCGGA
>JBKJRV010000009.1:0-12910 GCA_046593115.1 Gemmatimonadaceae bacterium | reverse complement strand
AAAGCGCCTCGGGTTGCGAAAGGCACCCAGCCCGCTGGCGAACGCGGGCAGCGCGGCTTTCCCACGTGCCCCGATTTTCGGCGCGACCCGGCGCGAGAAGGCCTCGAACAGCGTGATGAGGCGGTCCGGAAACAGGACGATGAGGTACAGCGCCGTCATCAGGCCGGCGACGGCAACGATGCCGCCCCCCGCCCAGCTGGTCACCGTCTGCCCCATGAACCGCGCATCCCGGGGAAAATCGGGCGCCAGCATGGCGAGCAGCATGAGGAGTATGAGAACGACGGCGTCGAACACCCGGTCCACCGCGAGCGACGCGAACGCGGCAGGGAACCGGACACGAGGATTTTCCCGGGACAGCGCGTAGGCCCGTGCGAGCTCGCCAGCTCTCGCCGGGAGCACGTTGTTACACATCACGCCAATGGCGGTGGCTCGCCACAACTGGCCCATCGGAACGTGGGACACGACCGGCTCGAGAATGGTCTGCCAGCGACGCGCGCGCAGGGGCACCGTAAGGGTAGCCGCCGCGGTGGCTCCCAGAAACAGCAGCACGTCGGAGTCGCGCAGCACTTCCCAGACTTCGGTGAAGGACACGCCGCGCAGCGTGAACGCCAGCAGCGCCACGCTCAGCAGTATGCCGAGTGCGCTACGCCAACCCGCCTTCATCGACTGCTACTCGACCGTCGCGAGATCGAGCAGGTCGAACAGCTCGGCCAGTGATTCGGGATCGGGCGGGCCACCGTGGCTGCGAAGCGAGTTGCGGATCTCGATGGCACGACCCAGGGCCGCTCGGCCGCTATACAGCAACGATGTGATCGGTACGGGCGCAGGCTCGCTCAGCGGCCGCCGGTCCAGACCTCCAAGTCCACTGATGCCCTGTTGAAGCATGTTCTGGAGATCCTTGCCTGTGGGCGTGCGATAGCGAGAGACGTCAGCTGCCGGCGCCGCCGCTCGCTGAGCATCCTGCGGAGGCGCTGCGGCGAGAGACGTCTGCGGGAGTCCGAGGGCGGCTGCAATGCCATTCTCGGGCCGGACGCCGAGTGGTGGCGTGCGACGGCCAAATCCCGCGCCGATTTCGGCGTCCAGCGACTGGGGGCGACCAAGTTCCCCGAGACGACGCTCGAGATCTTCCCGCCGTGTCGCCGGGTTCGCCAGCAACGCGGCCGCCTCACCCAGCGATCCGAGCGCGAGACTGTCAAGCCGCGCGACTGAGTCGAGCGACGCATCGACGAATGCGGAGACGCCGCGCTCTCCGAATCCCTCGGCGGATCGCTTCAGTGCGCGCAGCGCCGAGCGGAGCTCGCGGGTAATGCGCTCCCGCGTGGCGGTGTCCCGTGACGCCTGCGCATCGGCCACCAGGCGGCGCAGGTGCTCTGCCTGACTCACCACCTCGAGGCGGAAGCGCTCGCCGGGCGTCGTGGGCGGGTTGGGCGAAGCGCTCACCACGTGCGGACCGGCATCAGCAAAGAAAAGCGTTGCGACAGGCACGATCACGTCGGCTTCACCAGCGTCTTCCAGCGTGAGCGCGGCATCCGCAAAGCGCCGGATGTCAGCACCCGCGGTGTCGATCTGTGCGCCGCGCCGCAGCGCTTCCGATGCGTTCCGCAGAACAGCCGCCGCCGCCGAGAACAAGGTGACCTGTGACGGACCAGGTGGCGTTGGCGCTAGCTCCAGCGGCTTTGCGGCGCGCTCGATGGCTTCAACGACCTCCGCAAGCGGTGGGAGGTCCTTGATCGCGGCGAGACCTCTCAGCGCGCGCGTGCGACGGAGGACGTCGGCGAGAGCGCCGCGATCACTCGAGTTGATTCCGAACGCATCCAGGGCGCGCGCAATCTCGGCGGTTTCGCTGACGATGAACTGTGCGCCCGCGCCAGTCTGGGACGGCGTGGCCTTCGCCGCGCCGAGGGGCGCGAAGCGATTCAGCTCCGCCAGCCGGGTCGCCGCGCGCTGCTGCTCGGCCGTCCCCCACGTCCGGACGCCGCGAAGGAGAATCTTGAGATCATCGATGGCAGACGTGACGACGCCCTGTACAGCGGCATCCCACGGCAAGGCTCCCTCGCGGACCGCCCGCGCGACGCGTTCTACGCCTCCCGCGAGATCGGAGATGCCCGGCACCTTCGCCATCGTCGCACTGCCCCGCAGTGCGCGCGCCTGCCGCTGAAACTCCTCGGCGTTGGGGGGGCCATGTCCGCCGACGGCGAGCAATCCGTCGAGCTGCTCGATGTAGTCGCTGGCTTCGAGAATGAAGAAATCCAGCAGTCCGGCAGGGGAAGTCATGCGGGAAAGTACGGGGGATGCCGACCGGTTTACAAGAGTGCGGGGCGCGGGTAGCCCTATGAACCGGCCCGGGTGGCAGTCAGCTTCTTCATTTCCTCCACCGCCGCGCGCAACCCGATGAAAATCGCGCGGCTCACGATGGAATGTCCGATGTTGACCTCCTCGAGCTCGGGAATCGCAACGACTGGAGCGATGTTGCTAACCGTGAGGCCGTGACCGGCGTGGACGGAAAGTCCACTTGCGGCGGCCTGGGTCGCAGCGCGACGAAGGGCATCGAGCTCGGCGCCGCCGCCTCGCGAGTGTGCGTACGGTCCGGTGTGCAGCTCGACCGCGTGCGCGCCAAGATCGAGGGAGCGGCGGACCGTGTCGAGATCCGGGGCGATGAAGACGCTGGTCCGAACCTTCGCGTCTCGCAGACGGCGCAGGGCGTTGCCGATCCGCTGCGCCCCCGCGGCGACATCGAGCCCTCCCTCGGTGGTAATCTCCTCGCGACGTTCGGGGACGAGAGTGACCTGATGAGGCTGGATGCGAAGGGCGATCTCCACCATTTCGTCGGTACAGGCCATTTCGAGGTTCAGCACGGTGCGCACAGACAGGGCGAGGCGGTGTATGTCCTCATCCTGGATGTGACGGCGATCCTCCCGGAGATGCGCGGTGATACCATCGGCGCCCGCGTCTTCGCAAAGGATCGCGGCCGCAACCGGGTCAGGCTCCGCTCCGCGCCGCGCCTGCCGAACCGTTGCCACGTGATCAATGTTGATGTACAGGCGCACGCCGCTCACGTGTTGTAGTTGCTCGGTCCAAAACCGTTCATTAGGTTCGCACGCATCAACATGGGGAGAGAGATGTGAAGAGATTATTGCTGATTCTTGCACTCGCGGCCGGCTGCCGGTCGCCGCAGAAGCCGAGGCCCCTTACGGGGGCAACGACCCCGCGAGCCGCGGTCGAGCAGTTCATGCTGGCGATTCGCGCGCAGGATCTGCAGGCCATCTCGACGGTGTGGGGCAATTCCAAAGGTCCCGCGCGGGAGCAGGGAATCTCGCGTGCGGAGCTGGAGAAGCGCTCCCTGCTGATGGTGTGCTTCTTCACCCATGACAGCTACCGGATCACGGGGCAGACAACGGCGAGCTCGAAGAAGGAATTTATCGGTGCCGAGCTGAAGAAGGGCGATCTGACGCGCACCGCCGAGTTCACCGTTGAAAAAGGCCCTTCGTCGCGCTGGTATGCGTCGGTGGACGATATCTCCCCGCTGAAGGATCTTTGCCGACCCCAGCAGCAGAGCCGCCCCGGGAACGAGTGACATGGCCGGGCGCTTTACTTCTCGGAGAGTTCGATAAGCACACCGCCGGTGGCCGACGGGTGCAGGAAGGCGATGCGTTTTCCTTCGGCGCCGATTCTCGGCTGTTCGTCAATGAGTCGCACACCCGACGCACGGCAGCGCTCGAGGGTGGCGTCTATGTCGTCCACCGCGAAACAGATGTGGTGGATACCAGGGCCGCGTTTGGCGACGAACTTGCCAATTGGGGAGTCGTCCGACCCGGCTTCGAGAAGCTCGACGAGAGATTCACCGGCGGCCAGCCCGGCAATGTGGGCGCCGTCTGCGTCATCAAGGGGGACAGCCGGCAGCTCAAGGATATCGCGGTAGAGCGGCAAAATGTCGTCGAGCGCTCGAACGGCGATGCCGATATGCGCGATCCGGGTACCGCGCTTTCCGCTTGGCATGGTATTGGCTTTGATATTGAAGGATTGGCGTTCTAAAACTTAACGGGGTTGGCGGGGCAGTGGCGTTCCGCCGTGGAGAGGATTGCGAATGTCGAATGCAATGGCCGTAACCGACCAGAATTTCGAGACCGAGATCGAGAAGCATGACGGCCTTGCGGTCGTGGATTTCTGGGCCACCTGGTGCGGACCATGTCGCATGATCGCCCCAATCCTTGATCAGCTCGCTTCCGAATATACGGGCAAGGTGAAGGTGGCGAAGCTCGACGTAGACTCCAACGTGAAGACGGCAACGCGTTTTAACGTCCGCTCGATTCCCACGCTGCTCTTTTTCAAGAACGGAAAGCTCGTGGATACTGTGGTCGGCGCGTCGTCCAAGCCAGCACTCGAACAGAAGTTCCAGCAGCACGCCGCCTGAACTCAGGATTGCGCGGCGCTGCCGCATGGAAGCATTTTAGGCCCGGAAGACCCAGTCTTCCGGGCCTGTTGTTTTTCTCCCCTTCTCAGTGCCTCGAGACCATGACCGTACTCGCCAGCGCCCGGTATCCGTACGAGCGCGTGCTGCTCCCACGCACGAACCTGGCGTACATCCACCTGCGAAATCTGCTGACGGACGCCAAGCGCGACCGTGGTGCGCGAGTGTTCGGGTACGTCGCAATCTGGCTTCCCGAGGAATTCCTGCTCCTGTATCTGCAGGAAGGTGAGCTCGTCAACGCGACGCTCAACAACGGACGTGAGCGGTTCGCGATTCCCATTGTCGAAGCGCTAAGCCGGGTTCCGGCGTCGCCCGAGTACGGTGAGATCTGTTTCAACGAAGCGGATGACGAACAGCTGGCGTGCATGTACCAGTCGCACGTGGAGCGACCGGCGTCGTGGCCCCACGAGCTGAAAGCGCATAATGCGGAGGCGCTGTTCCCCTATCTCGCTGCGACGACGTTCGATGGCGTGGTTGAGATCATCGTCGATGGCAAGGTCAATTATCTCGTCTTTCGCAATGGCTCGGTGGAGCGGGCGTTTCTCACGGGCGATCAGGAAGGCACCGTGGTCCAGCGCGTCCAGCGACTCTTTGCCGCCGATGCGAAAAGCGGCTACCGCATCGTTCAGCGGTGGGACGTACCGCCTCCGCTGCCAGTGCAGGCCTCGCCGGCACTGGTGAAGGCATATCGCGATCTCGCGTCGAGCCTGGTCTCGGATCTGGTCGCGAAAGGAAAGGACAGCGCGCCCGCCATTGCCGAGCATGCCCGACAACATCTCCTGGCCAAGCATCCGGCACTGAACGCGTTCTCGTTCAATGGCCGCCCGCATCGTGATCCGGTTGCTGATTCCGCCACGCTCACGTCGGCGATCGGCGCCCTCGTGACCGAGATCATCTGGGCCTCCGCCGATCACGAAGTCGTGAAACCGGAGGATGTGATTCGCGATCTCACACATGAACGCCGTCACATGTTCCAGTCCGCGGGATTCTACGAGCGGCTGCCGTGGAAAGTGGTCTGGTGAGCGACGAGGACCGCTCCATCCTCGGAACCCTGTATCTGGTGAGCACCCCCATTGGCAACATGGGGGATTTTTCTTTCCGGGCGGTGGAAGTGCTCGGGACGGTGGCAGTTGTGCTCGCGGAGGACACCCGGCATTCTCGCCGGCTGCTGAATCACTACCAGATCACGACGCCGCTGGTGTCGCACCACGAGCATAACGCGGCCCGCACGACGCCCGCCGTCATCGCGCGGCTGACTCGCGGTGAAAGCGTTGCGCTCATTTCGGATGCTGGCACGCCGCTGCTCTCCGACCCCGGTGCACGTCTCGTGACAGCGGCAATCGCCGCTGGTGTACCCGTGGTGCCCGTCCCGGGTGCGTCGGCGCTCCTGGCGGCCCTCGTGGCGTCGGGACTTCCCGCGGAGCCCTTCACGTTCTTTGGATTTCTCGCTCGAAAGGGGAAGGAGCGGGCCAGTCAACTGGCCACGATCAGCGCGCTGACGCACAGCGCGGTCATCTACGAGGCACCAGGGCGGGTAGCCGCGACACTGGTCGATCTCGCCGACACTGCCGGTGCCGATCGCCACGCGTGCGTCGCCCGCGAGATGACCAAGCGTTTCGAGGAACTGCGGCGTGGAACGCTCTCGGCGCTGGCGACGTACTATGAAGAGAGTTCACCGCGAGGCGAGGTCGTGATCATTGTTGGGGGGGCAGCCGAGGCGACGGTCGATGCGGCATCGCTCGAGTCGGAGGCGCGCGAGCTGCGCGACCAGCAGCTCCCGGCACGTGAGATCGTTCGCGCCCTGATGGATCGCGGAGCTTCCCGTAATCTCGCGTACCGTCTCGCCCACGGCGACATCCCCGCCGAGGATACGGAGTGACGGCAGCTCGCAGGAAGACCGTTCACATCGCGCTCGCGCTGATGATGCCGATGATCTTCGCGGCGGCCCACCGCGTCTCTGCCCCAACTCCGCGACTCACGGTCGCCCGGCTGCAATACGAAGGCGGTGGCGACTGGTACGCGAATCCTTCAAGCCTGCCCAACCTGCTTGCCGCCATCGCCGAGCGCACAACGCTGGAGGTGGAACGTACGGAGGCACGGCTGACACTAATGGATGAGCGGCTGTGGGACTATCCGTTCCTTCATGTCACCGGTCATGGCAACATCCGGCTGTCCGAGGTCGAAGTTGCCCGGCTGCGCGACTACCTCCAGCGTGGCGGCTTCCTCCATGTCGATGACAACTATGGTCTCGACTCGAGCTTTCGACGCGAGATCGCTCGCGTCTTTCCGGACCGCCCTCTCGTCGATGTCCCGAGTGGCCACCCGATCTATCACCTCGTCTACGACTTCCCGCGCGGATTACCAAAGATCCACGAGCACGACGGAAAACCGGCGCGTGGGTTCGGCATATTTCTCGGTGAGCGTCTGGCGGTCTACTACAGCTACGAGAGCGATCTCGGGAATGGCTGGGAGGATCCCCAGGTGCACAAGGTTCCTCCCGAGGTCCACGAACAGGCGTTGCGCATGGGGGTCAACCTTTTTGTGTACGCCGTGACCAGCCGGCCGGCGTCATGACACTGCAAAAGATGATCACCGGTGAGCACCGTAAAATGCGGCGCCTGGTGCTGTGTGCCGGCGCTGCCGCCCTGCTCGGCGTAGCCGCCTCGCTGCTTGTCCTCGCGGTCCTCATACTCGGCGGTGGACAATGGATCACGCTGCCGGCAATCCTGCCCATCGTTTTCTGGGGAGTGCTCGCCATCGCGCTCGGCGTGAGTGGCATGCTGTTCTGGTCACGCGTGCGTCAACGAATGAGCGAGACGACGATTGCGTCTGCGGTCGAGCGCGAACGTGGACTGCGCGTCGGCGCGCTGCGCGGCGCACTCGAAGTCGGCGATACGAGCGCGCTGGGACGCGCCAACGCATCGCGAGTGGCACATCTGCTCGGCACGGGAGCGGCGCCGCTCGCTCCCGTCCTGCGTGGCCGGTTCAGGCGAGGCTTTCTGGTCGGTGTTGCAGCATCGGTGGTGGCGCTGGCGCTCCTGGTCGTGGCAGCCATGGCGCGACCTGACGGCGCACTCGCCATTGTTCATCCACTGGCGGCATACGACGGGTCGCTCGTCCCCGCGCTCGCGGTCCACGCCTCCGGCATCGTGCGCCGAGGTGAACGCGTGTCGGTTACCGTGGTGGCGGTCGGCCGCCGCACCGTGGATGTCCAGCATCGAATCACTGGCCGGCCGATGGTGACGACGACGCTTCGCGTGGTGCATGACACGGCACGTACCACGCTTGGTCCGCTCGAAGCGGCGGTGACCGTGGTCGCCGGTGACGGACGGACGCTCAGTGATACCTTGGCCATCCGTGTTGTCGAGCGGCCGTTCCTGGGCGACGTGCGTGTGCGCGCGAACTTTCCGTCGTATCTGGGCCGGGCGCCGGAGATGCTTCCCATCGGAGAGCCCGCCCGGGTTCCGCGCGGGACATCAATCGAGCTGACCGGCCACGCCTCCACACAGCTGAAGCGAGTGGCGTTACGTCGGGGCTCCGAAATCCTGCCGCTACAGTCGAGCGGTCGGACGTTCCGCGGCCGGTTCGTGGTTTCAGACCGGATGACCGGACGCTGGGAATGGGATGCTGCGGGGGTCACCGAGCCGATTGCGGATCTGCCGGGTGCGCTCGAACTCGACGTGCGTCCTGATTCGTTGCCGACCGTCACGATTCTCTCGCCCGTGTCGGACACGCTGATCGCGGCGGCGACGCGGCTGCTCATCCGTGGTGCAGCCAGCGACGATCACGGCGTAAGCGAAGTCGTCGTGCGCAGTTGGCGCGTGGCCGGTGGTCGGACGGCGGGAGCAGTCATGCTGCAGCGCGTCAGCGGCGCGGCGGGTGAATGGAACGGAGACATTCCCCTCGATTTGGCGGCTCGCGGCGTCGAGCCCGGTGATGCGCTCCACGTCGTCCTCGAAGCGACGGACAATTCGCCCTGGCGACAGCGTGGCGAGAGCCGGGAGCTCGTCATCCGCGTGCCCAGTGCCAGCGAGCGACGTGAGCTCGCGCGTAGCCTGGGCGATTCCGTTGTGGCCGCGGCATCTGCCGCCGTCTCGAGCCAGAAGGACCTCGAGCGTCGCACGGGTGAGGCCGCGAAATCGCGCGGACAGCGACAGGCCCGCTCGCCCGCGGAACCAGCGTCGAGCGCCAAGTCGTCCGCGGTGCCGTATGAATCAACGCAGCAGGCGCGCGCCATCCTGCGGGAGCAGCAGGGCCTGTCGGAGAAAGTGAAGGCACTGCAGCAGAGTGCGGCAGCGCTCGAGCAACAGTTGAAGTTGGCTGGCGCGCTCGACAGCGCGCTCGCCCGGCAGCTCGCCGAGACGCAATCGTTGTTGAAGGATGCGCTCACACCTGAGCTGGCGCTGCAGATGGAGGCACTCGAGAAAACGATGCAGCAGATGTCGCCAGAGCAGATGCGTGCGTCGCTGAGCGAAATGAAGAAACAGCAGCAGCGGCTGCGCGAACAACTCGAACGCAGTGTGGAGATGCTGCGGCGCGCGGCGCTCGAGGGTTCGATGCAGACGCTGCGCGACGAAGCACGCGAATTGGCGACCGCCGAGCGTGCGCTCGCCGATTCACTCAAGGCCAGTCGTCGGGACCCTGCGCGCACCGCGGAGACCGAGGAGAAGCGGGAACGCGCCCGGGAGCAAGCTGGCGACCTCGCCGAGCGCTCGCGCGAGCTGGCGCGTGATGTGTCGAAGCTCGGTGCACGGCTCGAGAAGGAGAAGGCGAGTTCCGGCCCGCAGCGCGCGCGGTCGGCCGCGTCGCACGCCGAGCGCGCGGCGGCCGGCATGGAGCGCGCGGCGTCTCCGCAGGGTGCGTCGCTTCAGGAGCAGGGTGCCTCCGCCGAACGCGGTGCCGAGGATGCGGCGGAATCGATGGAGAAGGCCGCCGAGGAGCTCGCGGAAACGCGAAAGGCGCAGATCGAGGAATGGAAAGAGGAGCTGACGAGCCAGCTCGACAATTCCATTCAGGAGCTTCTGCAACTCGCGCAACAGCAGAACACGCTGCAGATGGAGACCGAGGTACGAAGCAGCGAAGCCAGGCCTGACGTGCGTTCGCGTCAGAATTCGGTCCAGCAGGGAGTTGAGCGTACCGCACAGCGGGTCGGTGCCGCGGGACGGAAGTCGTCGCTGCTCGGTTCGAACTCTCAAAAGGCCATGAGCGATGCGCGTCGCGAAGTGGCTGAAGCCACGGAGATGCTGGCCGAGTCCCAGGGCGATCAGCGTGGCCTGGGGAACGAGATGCGTGAAGCGGCCGAAGCACTGAACAAAGCGGCGAGCGCACTGGTCAAGGACCGCGAGCGCGCGGGGAATGCGGCGTCGGCCTCCGGCTTCACGGAGCTGCTGCAGCGTATGCAGCAGCTGGCGAAACAGCAGGGCGCCCTCGGAGCGCAGGGCGAGTCGATGCTACAGGTCCCTGGGGGGGACATGTCCGGGGAAGTGCGCTCATCGCTTCGCTCGATGGCGCGTCGTCAGCGCGCGCTCGCGCAGCAGCTCGAAGAGATGTCCGAAGGCGAGGCCGGTGGCCGAGCCGCAGAGCTTGCACGCGAAGCGCGGCAGATTGCGCGCAATCTCGACGCTGGCACGCTAGACGCGGCTACGGTGGCGCGACAGCAGCAGCTGTTCCGGCGCCTGCTCGATGCCGGCCGGACCATGGAGCAGAACGAGCGCGACGATACCGGTCAGCGAGAGGCCCAGGCTGCCGCGCGGGGCGAGGCGTTTTCACCATCGTCCGTGAACCCCGCGGGGCGCGCCGTAGATCGGTTCACGGCGCCGCAGTGGAATGATCTGCGGGGCCTTAGTGCCGACGAGCGCCGCGCCGTGCTCGAGTACTTTCGCCGGATCAATGCCGAGCGTCCGTAACTCGCTCGTGCTGCTCACGCTCGCGGCATCGAGCGCGGGCGCGCAGCTGTCGGAGTTTGCGCGCGCCATGGAGTTCGAGCAGAGCGGCAGGGCCCGCGAAGCCGCTCAGGCCTATCGAAGCGCGCTGGCGACTCACCCCGCGGCGGCCATGCTGGGACTCGAGCGCGCAGTCGCCGAAATCGGGTGGCGGGACACGCTCCTGCTGGTCGTGGATTCCGCGATCCGCGCGCGGCCGCGGGAGACCACGTTTCGCGTGGTGCAGTTGCGAACCCTGCGCAGCAGCGGACGGGCCGAGCAGGCTGATCGGGCGTTCGAGCGCTGGGTGGTGGCCTCGCCGTCCCGGGATCCGGTGCCGTACCGCGAGTATGCACGGCTGCTCCTGCAAACCGGTCAGATAGAAGCCGCCGACACGGTGCTCAAGCGCGCGCAGCGGGAGCTCGGTGGCTCGCGCGAATTTCTTATTGAGATCGCGCAGATTCGATCATCGATGGGTCTTTGGGGCAGCGCCGCTGAAGCATGGCGAGAGGCGCTGGTCGCAGCACCGTTCTTCGAACAGGCCGCCTCCTTCACACTTCAGAGGGCCGACTCGGGCGATCGAAGTGCCATTCGCGCGGTGCTCTCTGCGCCTCCCGTCACGCTGGCGGCGCGCAGGCTGCTTGCCACGCTCGAACTGCAATGGGGATCCGCGGCGAACGGGTGGACCGCGCTGCGCACACTACCCCGCGACAGCGCGACCTTCACGGCATGGCGTGACTTTGTCGAGCGCGCCGAGCGGGCGGACGCGTGGATCCCGGCGCGCGATGCGCTTGTGGCAATGCTCGACTGGCGCGCGTCGGCTGCCATCGCGGTGCGCGCCGCCGTGGCCGCACTCGAAGGGGGCCAGCCTGCGTCCGCGCTTCTGCTCGCGGGCCGAGCGGTTGCCATGCAGGACTCCGTCCAGGCGGCGCGACACACGCTACCTGTCGTCGTCGAGGCACTGGCCGCGCTTGGCCGTGCTCCGGAGGCGCATCGTGTGGCATCGGCATACGCGAAGTTTCTGGATGCAGGCGGGCGAGCGCGCGTGCTGCGTCACGTCGCGTGGGCCTGGGTGCGCGCCGGCGACATCGTGCGGGCGCGGGCAACGCTCGATTCGGCCGGCGGTGATGATGCTGCGGATGAGGTGCAGGCGTGGCTGGCATTGTATGAGGGCAATCTTCGCGACGCACGGGATGCGTTCCGTACGCTCCGGCTCCGCTCCCCGGAATCGATCCGGGTGATGTCACTGCTGTCTCGCACGCGCGCCGACAGCGCGCCAAGTGTTGGTCGTGCGATCCTTGCACTTGCCCGGGGCGATACCGCGGCTGCCGCGGCAGCCTTCAGCGCCGCCGCCGATTCGCTCGGCGATGCCGCGCCGGTCCTCCTGGCCATGGGCGCACGGCTGTCATCGTCTACCGGGGACGAAGTGGCGGCGGTTCGGGTGTGGTCCAGAATCGTCGAACGTTACGCGGCGTCTCCCGAAGCGCCCGAAGCCGCACTCGACTGGGCGCGACTGCTACGACGGCGGGGACAGTACGGTGAATCGATCGCGAAGCTCGAGCAGCTCATCCTCAGCTATCCCGGAAGCGCACTCCTGCCGCAGGCGCGGCGCGAGCTCGAGCTCGCGCGGTCCGCAATCCGTTCAAGTAATTGAGAAGCAAAGCGGGCTCCAACGTTCACTGGGATCACGACGGCTGCGACCTCGCCGTCTAAGAAGTCGTAATCCGCGTGGGCGGAACGCCCATGCCGGCAGTAGTTGGTCGAGAGGTTAGCCCGTCACACTGCGAACGACCTCGATCACGCGCTGATGATCACCATCGCTGAGGTGCGGCCCAATTGGGAGACTCAGGACCTGCCGCGACAATTCATGCGCAACGGGATACGCGTCGGGTGTAAACGCCATCTCCCGGTAGGCGATTTGTTCGTGAGGCGGGATGGGATAGTGAATGATCGTTTCTACCCCTCCCGCCGCGAGCTCCTTCTGCACGCGCTCGCGCTCTGGTGTCCGAACGACGTAGAGGTGCCAGACGGGCTCAGCCCAGTCAGGCACCGCTGGCAGAATGAGGTGACAGTCAGCCAGAGCTTCGGCATAGCGAGCTGCCTGCGCTACCCGACGATCGTTCCATCGATCGAGATGCCGCAACTTCACGCGCAACGCTGCCGCCTGTAAATCGTCGAGGCGGCTGTTGAACCCCTTCAACTCGTGGACGTATTTCATGGTCGCGCCGTAATTCCGGAGCGAGCGAAGAGAAGCGGCCAGGGCGTCGTTATTGGTCGTCACCGCGCCCCCATCACCGAGGGCTCCGAGATTCTTGCCCGGATACATACTCCAAGCGGCGGCATCGCCAATCCCTCCCACACGACGCCCTCGTATCCGGGCGCCGTGGGCCTGCGCGGCATCCTCGAGACACGGAATGCCACGTCGAGAGCAGATTTCCATGATCGCGTCCATCGCCGCCGGCTGTCCGTACAGATGGACCGGGATGACTGCCCTGGTGCGCCCCGTAATCGCCGCTTCGAT
>JBKJRV010000426.1:0-5274 GCA_046593115.1 Gemmatimonadaceae bacterium | reverse complement strand
AAGATGACTCGCGAAGACATCAGGATCAGCGCGTTGACTGCGCTCAGCATCACGAGCAGCAGGAGCGCACTCACGATGCGGTCGCCGCCGGGCCCGAAGATGGTGCGTGCGGCCGTCGCGGCCGCCATCGTGTCTCCCGCCATCGTCGCCACCGGAAGGACATACAGGTACGCCGCGTTGACCAGCAGGTAGATCGCGATGACGAGCGCGACGCCACCAAACATCGCGCGGGGAATATCGCGCCCCGGATCCCTGACCTCTTCGGAGAAATAAATCACGCCGGTCCACCCGTCATACGTGTAGATCACCGCCTGCATGGCGACGACGAAGGCAACGAGGAGCGACATGCCCTGTGGTATGACCACGGCGTGCGTCTCGCGCGTGCTCTCGCCGTCGCCAAGGAGGAAACACGCTGCCACGAGGGCGAGCAGCGCCAGCGTTTTGAGCAGGCTAGTCAACTCCTGCACGCGCGCGCCCGTTCGTACGCCCTGCCAGATGAGGAGGGTAAAACCCATCACGGCGATCACCGCGATGCCCGACGTCGAGCGTGTCATCCCGGGGACGAGCGCGACGAACGCTTCGCCCACGACGATCGCGACCGCGGCGGCGCTCCCGCACGTCGAGATCCAGTCGTTCCACCCGACGACGAAGCCCGCGTACCGGCCAAACGTGTGACGTGCGTAGACATACTGGCCGCCCGACTGCGGAAGCATCGCACCGAGCTCCGCGATGGAGAGCGCGCCCAGCAGCGCGTAAATCCCGCCCAGGAGCCATGCAGCGAAATAGAGCCCGGTACTTGGCAGCCGGGCCGCGACTTCACCGGGGGTGCGCAAAATGCCGGCGCCGATGGTATTCCCGATGGTGACTGCGAGCCCGAACGTCACGCCCAGGACGCTGAGCAATTTTGTTCGCCGGGGCGGATCCTGAGTACGGGGCGTGGACGGAGAGGTCATTAGCGCGCGAATCTGGAACGCCGGTGGAGGCAATGCAACGTGCTGGAGACCTGTCAGCAACGTGCTGGAGACCTGTCAGCAAGGTGCTGGAGACCTGCTGCCGTTCCCCGGGGAGCGGCGTCCCGGCTATCTTGAAGCATGCAGACGCCGGCTCCATCCGAAGCAGCGATCGCGCGCGAAGCCGCACTGGTGGCCTGGCTGCGCGATACTGGTTCCGTGCTCGTGGGTTACAGCGGCGGCGTCGACTCTGCCTATCTCGCGAGCGTCGCCGTAACGACGTTGGGTGCGGAGCGGGTGCTGGCCGTGATTGGGCGGAGCGCGTCGTATCCGGAATCGCAGTGGACGGCCGCGAAGACCGTGGCCGCGCAGATCGGCCTTGCCGTCACCGAAGTGAATACCGACGAGTTGAACGACCCGCGCTACGCAGCCAACCCGTCGAATCGCTGCTACTTCTGCAAGACGGAACTGTGGTCCGTGCTCGCTCCGATTGCGCGGGAGCGCGGACTCGCCGTGGTGGTGGATGGAACGAACGCCAGCGATCTCGGTGACCATCGCCCGGGAGCAGTGGCCGCGAAGGAGCACGGCGTTCGCTCACCGCTCGCCGACCTGGGCTTCACCAAGGACGAGATCCGCGCGCTGTCGCAGGCGCGGGGACTGCCGACATGGTCACAACCGTCGTCGCCCTGTCTGTCGTCTCGTATCCCCTACGGCACCTCGGTGACGACGGACCGGCTGCGTGAGATCGAGCTCGCGGAAGCCGCGTTGCGCGCCCTCGGCATCGAAGGCGACCTGCGCGTGCGTCATCACCTGGATCTGGCGCGCGTGGAGCTCTCGCGCGATGAGCTCGAGCGGTGGCTGGCGCCGGAGCGTCAGATGTTGCTGCGCGACGCGGTAAAGGGCGCGGGGTTTCAACGCGTCGCCATTGATCTGCGGGGATTCCGCTCCGGGTCGCTCAACGTGCTGACAGGCGTCACCGCCGCGGCGTGAGTGCCGCCGGATTGCAGCAGGCACTGAGCGCGATGGGGATCGCGTGCACGGTGGAGGCGCGCGAAAAGCTCGCATTGATCATTCCCGCGTCTGAAAGCATGCTGAGCGACGTCCAGGTCCGGCGAGCGGTGCTGGCGCTGCTCGCCGAACATGGCTTCACCCACGTCGCGCTCGAAATTCCAGACCAGCCGGACGATCATGCGGCTGTTTCTGGCGATTAACCTGCCACCCGCAATGCGCCGTGCTCTCGTGGAAGCCACCGGGCCCATGCACACGCTGGCGCCGGACGTGCGGTGGATCAGTGAGGCCAAACTGCATCTCACCATGAAGTTCCTGGGCGAAGTGGACGCGTCGCGACTCGATGAAATCGGTGCGACTGTCGGTGCCGTGGCCGCACGGCATGCGGCGACCGACGTCACTGTCTCAGGGCTTGGTGCGTTTCCGAATTCCCGTCGTCCGCGAGTCCTCTGGATTGGTGCCGAGCGTTCCTCTCGTTTGGAGCTTCTGGCGCACGATCTCGAGCAAGCGTGCGAGACATTGGGGTTTGAGGCTGAGGGGCGAGCCTTCCGTCCGCACATCACGCTCGGCAGAATTCGTGATCGGCTCGGCGTCGAGCAGGCACGCGCACTCGCCCGGGCGGGGCGGCGTATCGGTTTCGAAGACACATTGCTGGTCTCGTCGATCGATCTGATGTGCAGCGTGCCGGGCGGCCGTAGCTATGACCTGATGTCGTCTGCATCACTTTCGAGGCAGGAGCTCTAGCATGTTTGGCTGTGTGCGAAAACTTGGCTGTCTGTTCCTGCTCCTCGTGCTCGGCGTGGGCGCCTATTTCTATCGCGACCGGTTGTTTGGAAAACGGCCAACGGAAAAATCCGCGGATACCGCGGTGTCGACCTCCGTCTGGGAGCGGCTGACTCCGGAGCGTGCGGAACGTGGCCGAGCGTTGGTTGCGAGCCTGGCTGGGGAGTCCGGGCGCGTCTTCGTCAACCTGTCGGCGGCGGAAGTGGCGTCGTTTGTCTTCATCACTTTGTCGCGCCAGTTGCCGCCGTCGGCAGACAGCATTGAAGCGGCAGCGATTGGCGACCGGCTCTACGTGCGCGCTTCGGTGAAGCTCAGTGACCTGGGGGGTGCGTCGTCGCTCGGTCCGCTGGGCGGCATGCTCAACGATCGCGAGCGCATGCTCTTCGGTGGCAACTTCGAGATCGTTCGGCCTGGACTTTCGCAGTTCAGGATTCGCGAGCTCAAGCTGCGCGATCTCGCGATTCCCGAGCGCATGATCCCGACCATCGTTCGGAAGATCGGCAAAGGATCTCGTCCGGAAGGTGTTGCTCCGGATGCCCTGCCGCTCGTCACCCCCTCCTACATCGGCGATGTCCGTGTGGCAAAGGGGAAAGTCACGTTGTACAAGACGGTGCCGTGAGCCGCCGCATTCTCGTCGTCGATGACGAGCAGGGCATCCGCGCCGCTCTCGGCCAGCTCTTGGAATACGAGGGTTACGCGGTGAAGAGTGTGGGGAATGCGGTCGACGCAATTTCCGAATACGAGAAGTTCAAGCCGGATCTCGTGTTCATGGATGTGAAGATGGCGGGGATCGATGGGCTCGAGGCGCTTAAGCGCCTGCGACAGATCGACGCGCGCGCCGTTGTGGTGATGATCAGCGGGCATGCGACGATCCAGACTGCGGTTGAGGCGACGCAGCTCGGGGCGTACGACATTCTTGAGAAGCCCCTCGATACCGACCGCATTCTCGTGACGCTGCGCAATGCGCTGCAGCATCTCGATCTGCGCGAGGAGAACAACCGGCTGCGCGAGACCATCGAGTCGCGCTACGAGATGGTGGGGAAGTCGTATGCGATCCGCGCGGTGCTCGACAAGATCGACAAGGTGACCGGGACGGCCGCGACCGTGCTCATCACGGGAGAGAACGGCACCGGGAAGGAGCTGGTCGCCCGCGCCCTGCATCGCCAGTCGCCGCGCGCGAAGGGCCCGTTTATCGAGGTCAACTGTGCGGCAATTCCCGGTGAGCTGATCGAGAGCGAGTTGTTCGGGCACGTGAAAGGGTCATTCACCGGAGCGATCGGCGATCGGCCCGGAAAGTTCGAGCAGGCGAATGGCGGTACGCTCTTCCTCGATGAGATCGGCGACATGAGTCCTGCCGCACAGGCGAAGGTATTGCGCGTGCTGCAGGACAGCGCCGTGACGCGCATTGGCGGGAGCAAGCGCGTGGTAGTCGATGTGCGCGTGCTTGCCGCGACCAACAAGAACGTCAGTGAGGAAATCGACGGCGGTCGCTTCCGTGAGGATCTCTACTACCGGTTGAACGTTGTGCCGATTCACGTACCATCGCTCCGTGAGCGTCGCGAGGACATTCCGCTGCTGGTCGCGCACTTCCTCGGCACCCTGTCCGAGCGCGAAGGCGTGGCGCCTCGTGCGATTGCTCCCGATGCGATCGAGCGGCTGTCCGGGCTCGACTGGCCCGGCAATGTTCGCGAGCTCCGGAATACCATCGAGCGGTTGCTCATCCTCGCGCCCGGTCCGCGAATCAGCGCGGCGGACGTCGATCGTCTCGTTGGCCGGCGCCCAACCGAACAGACCAGCCTGGGCTCGCTCACCGACTGTGCGACGTTCGAGGAATTCAAGCACGCGGCCGAGCGGGCGTTTCTGCTCGCAAAATTACGGGAGATGGACTGGAATGTGTCGGAGACTGCGCGTGCGCTGGATATGCCACGGTCCAATCTGTACAAGAAGATCGAGCGGTACGGGCTGACACGGGAGACCGTCTGACCTCGTAGGGCTTCACGGGCGAAGGCGATTCGCCGACACTCTTCAACGACAGCCACATGTCCACACGCGACTGGGACCAGGATCTCAAACGGATCGACAAGACACTCGAGTCCGTCTCCGACGACGCGCTGCTCCCGGCACAGGGCGCGCCGACGCCTGCCGCCAAGGCAGAGATCGCGTCGGTGCGGCAGCAGACATCGACGTTCGGCGTCTTCGCGCGTCTGGTGCTGGCGGTAGCGCTCGCCGTGGGGATGGTGTTCTGGCCGTACGTCGCGCGCTGCGGAGCCGGGCTTGCGGGTTATATGGGTGCGGTGCTGGTGGTGGTGGCTGCGGGAGCGTGGACGGCGGTGTGGACGTGGCGCCATCGGAGTGCACGCGCGCACGTGCTGTCGCTGTTGCTCGTGTTGTGGGGGTTGGTGCTCGGCACGCTCGAGGTGCTCCCGCGGGTTGGGTACGCTGTGCCGACGGTGGATCGTCCCGCTACGTGGTTGTGCGAGTAGTCGCTCGTCCGCGCCGATCACAGTCGCGGCACGAGCCTGTCAACTTATCT
>JBKJRV010000267.1:0-5652 GCA_046593115.1 Gemmatimonadaceae bacterium | reverse complement strand
GAATTGCGATGTAACTCACGGACCCGACGCCGAATCCGTCACTTTCCGGCATCTGCTGCGGATCGTGATGCATCATGCTCATGGAGTCGGGATTCGCAGGAACCGTTGCAGTGGCGGGCGGGGCAGTGATCGGAGCATCGGGCTGGGACAGGCCGGTGGCGAGGGCTGCGATGCTGAACTGGTAGCTTCCACTCACAGGATGCCCGTCGGCACCGGCGATTCGCCATTTCACGGTGAATGTGCCGCTTGTCAACGCCGCGCGAATCTCCGCCCTCAGCGTACGGCCGACCTGGTCTGTTCGAGTCAGTGGACCGAGTGCGATCACCTGGCCATCGGGCCCCAGCAGCTCGAGACGCGCGAGGGCCACTTCGGGCGACTCCGTGAACTCAAGCCGGAGTTCGGTGGGGGCGACCGACAACCGGGACCCACGCGCCGGCTCCGCGCTTTTCAGTTTGCCGTGGGCCGCCGCCGTGCCGGCGGTTACCGCGGACAGCGCAAGAATGAGTGCCAGGCGGACCAAGGTCACGTTTTTTGCGCGCAAACGATCAGGGCTTCGTGGCGGCTGGCATTTTCATCTTGCTGTGATCCATCCCGGGCATTGAATCTTTCTGCTGGGTCGGCGGCTTGACAGCGGGTTTGCGCACAGGTGTCGCGGCCGGCTTCTTGGCCGGTGGCATCTGCATCGTGCTGTGATCCATTCCCGGCATGGCGGCAGGCGGCTTTTTCACGGGTGCCTTTTTTTTCGCCGGAGCAGCCCTGGATCGCGTTGGCGCGGTTGCCGCCGGTGCGGCACCGGCCTTTGTCGAGTGATCCATCCCGGTCATGGCGCCACCTTCTGTCGTGCTTTCCATCATCCGCTCCATGCTGGCGCGATGCTCCGCAGGCATGGCTTTCATCATCTCGGTCATCATGCGGCGAAGTGCGGAATCGGCATTGATGCGTGCACGGATGACCGGATCCTGAAGCATGCGCATGTGCACTTCCATGGCGGCCATCGAAGCCATAGCCGAATTCGGCGTGGCGGACGGCATCGCATGCCCTGCGTGAGACATCGTAGTATCCGCGCGCGCCGACGTGTCGGTGCCGGCCATCCCCGGCGAGTGCTGCATGCCCGCCATGCCCGCCATGCCCGCGGAGTGCTGCATTCCTGCCATCCCTGTCTTGCCCGGCGTGGCACTCATGCTGGAGTGATCCGTCATCTCGCTGTGCACGGCTCCCCGCGCGACCGTTGGCGTCGGAAACCCTTCGAGCACCCCCACCGAAGGACCCCCCATATTGGCGACACCCATCATCTGCGACATCTCCTTCCACTCAGCGATCGTCCATACGTACGACGTGTCATCCCGGTAGCGCCCAGCCGCGCGGAGAATTTCACTTCGCTTCCTGTTTCGGGGTACTGACGGGTTTGCGAGGATGTCGCTGACGACGTCGTGCATCGAGTGGAGATTGTCGAAAATGATGGACGCTTCCGGATAGCGCTCCGCGAACGCCGGTGCGACGGCGGCCGTCATGGGCATGATACGGGGCATGTCGGCAGGCGCGTTCTCGATCATCTGCCGAAACCGTGCAACGGCCGCGAGTACGCCGGTTTGCCGAGCGTCGCGATCCTTGCCCGTAACCAGTGGTTCATAGAGACCGACCTGGAGCCAGTGGTACGCCCAGATCAGGCCGTTGAACTTCGGGTAATTCTTGCGAAAGGCCAGCGAGTACGGCTGCCCCTCCATGAGCTCCATGCTCTTCGGCCTGGAGCTGAACGCGAGATCGCGACGAGTCTTGTAGTACGCAATCAGCTCAGCGACGCGCGCATCCTTCTGATTGAGCGGCACGCGCTCGTCTGCCCACACATCGTAAATCTGGCGATGCAGCAGGTGCGCCCAGTCGAACATCTGCTTCGCCTCGGGGGCGAGCTTCGCGTATTCAATCTCGATAGCCGCTTCCTCGAGGGGGAGACGCGGCGGATGCACCAGGAGCTCGCGCGTGACGAAGTTGTATTCCTTTTCCTCGAGCAGCGACACGGGAGCGCCAGGCTGGGTCCACAGGCGCTCGTAGAGAATGGCGTGACCGTAATCGAAGGCGTTGAACAGCCGGTCGGCCGCTGGATAGTTGTGGCGGAACTGCCAGTTAAAGCTGGCCGGCAGGTAGTACTGCTCGGAGGACGTCGACCACTGACCCTGTGCCGGGGTGGCGATCAGAACACCTGATGTCAGTGCCAGTGCGGCGAGGGCGGGGAGGATGCGATAGCTGGTCATTACTTCACCGGGAAAAGAGCGCGGATGCCAAACGCTCGCGATAAACCAAAAGTCACGAACCACGCCGGAGCGTCACCGGTGAGTCGTCGACCCAGCCCCCCGTCTACGTTGAAATAGGGTGACAGCTGATACCGGACACCAGCGGCCGCGTTCCACTCCACGTCCTCTGCATCATCAAGTGGCTGCCGGGCAAAGGTCTCGGCGGTAATCAGGAGGGAACGGAGGGGAAAGGTCCGGTCGATGGCCACCCCACCCAGCCATCGCGATACTTCAACGGCGGCGTCGGCCGTGCTGCCACTTCCCGGTGCGTTCGTGGGGGCATCGCCCACCGTGTACCGGCCGTTGAGGTGAAATCGCGCCCAGGGGTAGGTTCGCGTGATGATGGCCTTTCCCGAGACGTAGGTGCGGGAGGGGCCGAGTCCGCCGACGGGTAGCAGGGCGTCGACGACGACGCCGAACGCCGGAAGGGTTTGTGTTTCCGCGTTGAGGTTATGGAGCACCGAGACGTCGATGCCCGCGAGTCCGGAGCGCTTGAAACCGCCCGCCTCCACGTAGGCGAAGGGCATGCCCACCTCGATATGGGTTCTTGGGAGCACGCCGTACGCCAGCTCCGGTTCGAGCCCCCAGGCATACACGCCGCCGCGCGACCGTTCCAGACGCACGGGAGCAAGCTGCACCTCGAAGGCGTAACGCTCCGTGGCATACGCATCCTCGACCGTGATCGGGCGCCCGGCGTCAGTGTTGTAATAGTCGGTCTGTGCGCCGGCCGAGCCGCTCGCACCGAGCAACAGGCCCGCCGCGGTGACAAGGAAACGCCTCGCACACGCCTGCCCGCGAGGATGAGCGGTAACCGGCGGTTCGACGCGATGCACAGAGAATCTCATGAATGTCACGGCTGGTGTTTCGATGCGTTCTCTTGGGCCCATCCCGCTGCGTCGTTCGCGCAGGGCAACCAGCGCGCTGCGCCAAGTGGCGGAGTGGGGGGATTGTGTAAAACGTTCTATGAGGCATAAAGCGTACCGACGATTGCAGCAAGCAGGCCATTGCCACGCGTCCCATCCTACTGGGTCGTGAGAGATCGGCCCATCTCCGTTGCGGCGTCGCACTAGATTCCGCGTCTCGTGACCCACGCATGACTACCCCTGCCAGTGGACTCTTGTCTCGCGCAACGCAATCGAGTGGCATGATGCGGCATTTCACGGGGCGGTCCCGCGCGCGTAGCCGTCCAGCGGCGTCCGGCCTGCTCGTACTGGCCATCCTGGGCGGATTCGCCCCGGAGAGTGCCGCACAGATTCATGTCAGTCGCAGCGTCCTCCTGTCCCCATCGTGGAGCGACTCGACGGCGGTTCATCGATCAGCCAGTGTAACCGGACTCATCGAGGCGCAGCGCGGCTTCCAATCCAGAGACGACGCGCAGGCCTGGAACATCAAATCGAGTGTGCAGGTGCAGCTTCGGAGGCCGGGAGGACGGTCGGCGCTGATCGCGCTCTTTGCAAACGAGCTCACCTCGAATCCCCACAACAATCTCGGGTACAATCCGCGGGGCAGTATTTGGGAAGAAAACGTGCTGTTCTTTCGGCGGCAGCAGCGGGTGGACTGGTTCGCGGGACTCTTTTTTCGTTCACGACACGAGCTCGACGCCGCGACACCGGTCGATGAGCTGGCCCCAACCCCCCCGGCGGGCCCATCCGCGCGCATCATCGGCCTCTCCGGAGTTCGCGGGGCTGTGTTGTTCGATGGTCCGTCCACCGGTCGGCTGAGCACCCGGGGTCAAGTGCATATGGAGCGCTACTGGCACTGGAAGGAGATTCGTATCCCCAATGAGCCGGGCGGACCGTACTTCGAGAACGCGCAGGGCGCGGCAAGCGTCGGCGGACGCATGGACTACGCGGCCCGAGCCTGGCTGCGACCCTACACGCGTGGGTGGATCACGAGTGTGCTTTTTGATCGCGAGGTGAGACCCGATCGATCACCGCGATTCGAAATGAATGCGCGCATCGAGGCAGGGATGCGGGTTGGGCAACGTGGGGGGGCCGATCTGTTCGGCGCGTACGAGCGGTTCTTCGACGAACTGTCACGGCCCGTACCTCAGGCCTCAGGTGTGGTCTACATCGGAGCCCGATTCAGCGCCGCTGACTTTTTTTAGACTCGCCGAGACGCCGCCATCGTGCGCAAGAGTGGTGGCCGGCAGGTGACACCTGGCACCGGCGAGCAGTGTCGCCGGATGGGCTCGCAGCGCACTGCTGTCGCCATCGTGGAAGACTCGGCCGCAGTGCACCCAAGAATCGAGCACTGCAGACGGGCTTGTTTTATGCCTATTAAAGGTAAGAATGCGCAGTGCCTACCGCGCGATGAACCTTCTGGAACGTCGAGTCGTGATTTGAGCGAGAGGGTGGCGCCGGGACCCAATGCGGTAGGAACGCGTCAATTCGCTGGGCTCATCATGCTCATCGTCGCGTGCGCACTCTTCGCCGGAACAGCCGAGGTCGCCTCTGGCCTGGCCGCCCGCCAGAACGCGAGCGACCCGCCCAGCCGGGCCATCGGCATGCCGGCGCCGCCGGAATCTCTTCTCTGGATCGAGATGCGGAACGTCACCCTGCACCTCGATGAACGAGCCACGATCCGCGTCAAGCGGCTTCGAGGCGAAATGGTGAGCAGTGTACCGGGAAAGCCGGTTGTCCTCGACGATCCACAGTCGGCCTCGATCCGCGTGACGAGCGGTACCGTCGGCCTCACCGCAACGGACCTCACCACCCTGCTCAATACATACGTGTTCGCCTACCGTGGTGCGCCGTTGAAGCGGCTCCGCGCCCGAGTGGGAGCAGGGCGTGTGACGCTCACGGGCACGCTTCATAAAGGCGTCGATCTACCCTTTGAAATCGTCTCGACAATGAGCCTGACGGTCGACGGCCTGATTCGGCTGCGTCCGACCAGAACGCGAGTCCTCGGCATCGACGGTCAGAAGTTTCTGCGGGCGCTCGGGATGCAGCTGGATGACCTGCTCGACTTGAAAGGCTCCAAAGGCGCGACGGTGAAAGGCAACGATATCTATCTCGATCCGACCAGGCTACTCCCGCCGCCCGCTATTGCCGGAACGCTCATTGCGGCGGGGGTCGATGAGGACCAGATCGTCATCGAATTCGCGGTAACGCCCGACGACTCTATCTTCGGCAGCTATGTTCGTCCCGACTCCACTACACCCAACTTCGTCTACTTCCGTGGAAGTCGGCTGCAGTTCGGCAAACTGCTGATGCAGGACACCGATCTCCTGATCGCAGATGCCGATCCGCTGGATGCGTTCGATCTGGATCTCAAACGATACGCGAGACAACTCGTCGCCGGCACATCGCGCATACTGGCCACCATGGGCGTCCGCGTGGAGATGCCAGACTATGACTCGCTC
>JBKJRV010000228.1:0-14543 GCA_046593115.1 Gemmatimonadaceae bacterium | reverse complement strand
GTTCCAACCGGTCACGCGCACCAGCCTGCCGCGAGCACGTGATCACCACGACAGTGGGCCGCTCACGCTCGCGTAGTTTACCGTCTGAGGATTCACGCATGCGCAACGTAAAGACATCGGGATTTCCCCTCCTGGCCTTGACCGCCGGCCTCGTCGTCGCCGTGTCCACCGCGGACGCGCATGACTTCTGGCTTGTGCCCGATGCGTTCCAGGTAGCGCGCCGAGGGGAGATTGTCATTCGGGGTCAGACCAGCAGCCGCTTTCCAACGAGCGAATCCGCGGTGGCTCTCGACCGGATTGCCGAGGCGCTGCTGATTGGACCCCGCGGACAGCAGCCCATCACCGAGCTGTCGCATCGCGGAAAGTCGCTGGTGCTGAAGCGAAAGCCCTCGGAAGCAGGTCAACACCTCGTCGCTGTCAAGCTTCTACCTCGCAACGCCCGTGAGACCGTTGCCGGCTTCCGGCGATATCTCGAGCTCGAAGGCGCCCCTGCCGCTCGTGAGCGCATCGACCGTGAAGGCCTGCTGGAAGGCAAGGATAGCGTGACGCGACGCTATGCCAAGTATGCCAAGACCTTCGTGCAGGCGGGGTCACGTGGACCGCGCGTCTTCGATCGCGTGGTTGGGCACCCCCTGGAATTCGTGCCTCTGGGCGACCCGGCCGGCGTCGGCCGTGGAGATACCCTGCGCCTGCGGGTGCTCTACCGGGGAGTGCCGCAACCCGGTCTCCATGTCCACGCGGGCGCCGCGGACTGGCCGTCGTCGCCGGACAGCGCCAACCGCGTGGGAGCTCGACTGGAAGACATTTCGCTGGTTTCGGATAGCACCGGGGTGATTCGGGTACCGATCACGCGGCCCGGCATCTGGAACGTCCGCGCCATTCAGGTGGATCAGGCACCCGCTGGGAGCGGCGCTGACTGGGATACCCACTGGGCCACACTCGTTTTTATCGTGAATCGCAAACGATGAGCATCCGGGCATGACGCTTCCTCCTCGTCCCCCAAAGCGCTCCACGCTACCGCTCCGCCTTCAGGACACGATAAGGCTGTCGGCAGATGGTCTCGCGAAGGTGCTCGGCGACCTCGAAGCACGCGTCATGAAAGCGGTCTGGCGCATTGGCGAGCCGGTGCCAGCCCGCGCGGTACACGACGAAGTCCTGAAGGAACACGATGTCGCCGTGCTGACGGTGGTGACCGTGCTCAACAAGCTGGTGGACAAACGGCTGCTGGCGCGGCGGAAACGCGACGGCCTGCTCCATTACTCGGCGCTCTTGAGCGAGGACGAGCTCACCATCCAGATGTCCCGGCGGATCGTCGAGAATATTCTCTCATTCAGCCCGCAGGCCGTCGCGGCTTCGCTCGTGGATGTCCTGGGCGAGCAGGATAGAGAGCAGCTCGAGGAGCTCGGCCGCCTCGTAAGGCGCCGCCTGAAGCAGGACGGACCATGATCAACGGAGTCGTAGTGGCACTCGGAAAGAGCCGTACCGACAGGAGCTATCCGCAGATGTTGCTCCTGCTGCTGGGGGCGATGATCCTGCTGAGTATGAGCCCTGTGTTCGGGCACCACATTGCCGAGAGCCTGGATGCGCAGATGATCGGCAGCGACCACTTCGGCGCACTCTGTCTCATTGCCCTGCATTCCCTCCTTCAGCCGGTGCACGTCGGATTTCACCTGCTGCTGGTGGGCGGACTCCTGTACGCGTGCTGGGACCGGTGGCGTGCGTGGCGCAGTGTGCGTGAGGCACTCGGTCCGCTGGAAAGTCACGGTGCCACGTCCAGCGATGCTTTTCTCACGGCGGCGATGCACGCGGGGGTGACTCCATCGCGAGTGCGTATCATTCACGGGCTCCCCGTGCCCGCCTTCACCGCCGGATGGCTCCACCCGAACATTTACGTCGCTGCCGATCTGTCCCACCGGCTGACGGCGGAGCAGTTGCGCGTGGTTCTCAGGCACGAGGCTGTACATCTTCAACGACGAGATCCCCTGCGACTTTCGCTACTCCGCTTTTTTGGCGCGCTGCTTTTCTGGATACCGGCACTGCGTGCGATTGCGGATGATTGGGCCGACGAGGCAGAAGTGACGGCCGACGATGCCGCTGCTGCCGGACGGCCGCTGGTGCTTGCGTCCGCACTCGTGGCGCTCGCGAGCGCGCCCTCAGCTCCGGGCGGAGCGGTCGGTCTGACGAGCGGAGCGTCACTGAATCGCCGGGTGCGACGGTTGCTGGGCGAAGCGTGCCCGCGTCGCTCTCATGTGACGTGGCGATCGGTGGTCTTTGCTTCTGCTGCCCTGCTCCTCGTCTGGTCGTCGGGCGCGGTGATGGCGCATCCGATGCCGGCAGCAGCGTCGCACGAGAGCTCACACCACTGTCGTCACGACGGCGAGTCCGCCGCCAGCCACCTTTTCTGTTTTCGTCACGTGCCCTCGGCCGCGACCTGCCCGCACACTATCTCGCACAGGTAACCCATGTCACCCACCCGCGTCCTCCTGCTTGCGGTGATCGCCGGACCCTTCGGTGCACTCGCAGCGAATGCACAGTTCTCGCGCCCGATTCCGAGGCCAGTGGTAATAATGCCGGCGAAACGCACGAATCCCCCCGATTCTGCGGCCATCGTGGCCACCGTGAACCGCTTTCACGAAATGCTCGAGACAGCCGATACCCTTGGAGCGGCGCGTCTTCTGACCCCCGACTTGACGGTACTCGAGAGCGGAAGCCTCGAAACCCGCGCGGAGTATCTCGCCCACCACCTGCATTCGGATGCCGCTTTCGCCAAGGCGATTCCCGGTGGGCGACGCGTGGTGAGCGTGGAACAGCGGGGCGATGTTGCGTGGACGATCGCTGAGAGTAACGCCAAGGGGACGTTCCGGGATCGCCCTGTCGATTCGCGAGGCGTGGAGCTCATGGTCCTGACACGGACCGATGCAGGCTGGATGATCTCCGCTATCCACTGGTCGTCGAGACAAGCGAAGCGCTAGAGCATTCTCCCGTCGAGACCACCGCGGTCCAGCCATCACGCGCGCGCACACGCTGCTGATCTTCGCTCGCGCTCCCGAATTGGGGCGAGTGAAAACCAGGCTGGCCGCCGAACTGGGGGATGCTGCGGCATTGGCTGTTTATAGAACATTGGCTGAACGCGTGATTGCCAATGTTCGGACGACCGGAGCGTTCTCTCCGGTCGTGTATTTCACTCCGCGGGAATCGGAGCCGGCGATGCGTACCTGGTTGGGTCCATCGGCTGAGCTGCGATCCCAGTGCGGCGGCGGATTGGGGGATCGCATGGCGGCAGCCATCGCTGAAGCAATCGAAGGCGGCGCGGAGCGGGTGGTGGTGATCGGAACGGATTGTCCCGAGGTGGATGCGACCGTCGTCCAGGATGCCTTCGAGCGTCTCGAAAGTGCCGACGTCGTCCTGGGACCCGCGACGGACGGTGGCTATTACCTCATCGGCATGTCCACCCTGCAGGCCTCGCTCTTCGCGCAGATCCCGTGGAGCACCGCGGATACCCTCCGCGTCACGCTGGAGCGGGCACGCGAGTCAGGACTGTCGATCGCGCTCCTCGAGAAACGCAGCGACATCGACACGGCGGATGACTGGCGCCACTGGCTCGCTCAGCACAGCACGTGAGCAATCTTCCGTCGGTCGAATCGTTGACCTCGATCCCGGCGGCTCACCGCTCGTTCGGATAATCGCGAAGGATCTGCGGCGGCCCTGTTTCCAGAAGTAGCTGCAACGCCGCTCGCATTACACGGGCCTGCCCTGCCGCATCGTTCGCCTCGCCCAGCGGTGCCCCGAACCGGAACGGTACCGCGAGCGCACGCGGCGGGGACACGGCCTCCGCGATCGACCGAACGAGTGCGAT
This sequence comes from Gemmatimonadaceae bacterium, assembly GCA_046593115.1. Lineage (GTDB taxonomy): Bacteria > Gemmatimonadota > Gemmatimonadetes > Gemmatimonadales > Gemmatimonadaceae > JBKJRV01. Next base: position 10,687 of record JBKJRV010000228.1, on the reverse strand, counting down.
GCACACGGTGCTGATTCCATGCTGTTCCAGAACGCCGGCGATCAGTCCCACGGACTGAGTACACATGGGTCAGACAGGGACGAGCAGCGCTCCCTGTACTCCGTCATCCCTCAGTAGTCGTGCTGCGTCAGGCGCGCTATCGCGAATGAGTCGGCCAGGGGCGGTGATGGATCCGTTGAAGCTCAGGTGCCTCGGCGCCGATGCACCGACCTCACCATTCGCGACCAACTGGTGCAATCGATCCAGTGGCAACGCCGAGTTCCGATCTGCTTCGACAGGTTGTCGGTCGAACGCGTCGCTGGTCTGACCCACCGCCAGCGCCTGGAGCTCGGTGTCATCCGGAATGACGCGAAAGCTGAAGTCACCACCTCGCATACGGTCAAACGGACGATCGACCCCGGGGCGGAACAGTCCGGCGGTGGTAACGAGCGCAATTCTGGCTTCGCGCAGGGGAACCGTAAGCGGAGACCACATCGGCGCATTCACGCGCCGCCAGCGATACAACCGCATTTCGAGACGGTGCCGAAGTGACAGCTCCGCGAATTCAGCCATGGGACGCCGGCAGTGCCTCGCGCACGGGTGAGTCGCTAACCACGGGATAATGCTTCGCAAGACGCTGCGGCGACGCGCCAAGCCGGTAGGCGACAATGGTGGCCGCGTTGCGCAGCATGCGTGTAATAGGGCCGTCCCGTTCCCAGCGACGCGCCGACACCGGAAGCGACGCGCGGAGCAGCGTCAACCGCGTCACGCGCCGGAGCGCGTCGATGAGCGCCACGTCTTCCATCAGCGGGACATTCTGATAGCCGCCCGCGGCATCATAGTCCTCGCGCGATACGATAAGACCCTGGTCGCCGTACGGGAGCTTCAGAAGACGCATGCGCAGGTGCGCCCCACCTTCGATGAAACGATAGCGCCAGCCGATGCCGTCGATGCAGAAGCGGAACACGTGTGCCGACGACGGGGAAGAAGGTGCACGCCGAACGATTTCGACGAGCGCAGCACGGGCGTCGGCGTGCAGGCGGACATCCGCATGCAGGAAGCACAGCGTCGGAGCTATAGCGGCCCGGGCGCCCGCCGCGAGTTGTGCGCCTCTCCCGCGTGGCGAATCCAGGACGCACGCTCCAAGATCCGATGCGATCGAGGTGGTGTCATCCGTGCTGCCACCGTCGGCGATGATGACTTCATGCGGCACCGGTAGCATCGCGATGTCTGCGAGCAGCGTGCGGATGCAGCGCTCTTCGTTCAAGGTGGGAACGACCACCGACAGTACGACGGGTTCTCGCCGGGCGCGCGTGTCGGGGATCATTAGCTACTCCTCCCCATGTTTCCGTTGTCGTCGCTCGGCCGCATGCGTCATCCGGTCGCGCTACGCCACTGCGCCGCCGCAAGAGCTGCCCGCCCCCGCTGTGCATCCGAAGCAGTGCGGACCGACCACGATTTCCCGACCTTCGAGCCGGGCGAGATCGGCATCGTCAATCGTCTGGGGCATCGACGCATCGATGGGCAGATCCAGCATCTGATTGAAGTCACAGTCATACAGCCGGCCGTCCCATCCAACCGAGAGGGTGTTCCGACACATCACTCCCGCCGCCGCCACGGGGTTATAGGCATTCGCAAGCATGGTGAGGTACTCGTGCGTCTTGCCCCGCTCCTCGAGAAACTCGAGAAAGCGGCTGATCGGAATGTTTGTGATCGTGTACAGCCGGTCGAACTCGATGCCGTACCGGCGGCGCATCTCCGCCTTCCAGCGCGTTTCGAGCGACCCCTGATCCGCCGGCAGATAGGTGCCGACGGGATTGGTGACCAGGTTGAGTGTCAGGCCGGTCCCCTTCCCGTAGCCCAGGGCATTGAACCGACGCAGCGATTCAATTGACTCATCGAATACGCCGTCGCCGCGTTGAGCGTCCGTCTCCCGCCCCTGAAAGTACGGAAGCGACGCCACCACTTCGACCCGGTGCCGGGCCAGCAGCGCCGGAATATCCGCATAGTTGGGCAGCAGCACGGCGGTCAGGTTGCAGCGGTGCATGACATGCGCGCCGAGCTCCGATGCTCGAACGACCATTTCGCGAAAGTCAGGGTGTAGCTCGGGAGCGCCGCCCGTGATGTCGAGCGTGGGAACGCGCGTCCGCTCGAGGAATCGGAACACTGCCTCGATGACCTGCCGAGGCATGACTTCCTTCCGGTCCGGGCCTGCATCGACATGACAATGCTTGCAGGTCTGATTGCAGCGCTTCCCGAGATTGATCTGGAGAATCTCCACGCGCGTTGGACGGAGCGGCCAGAGCGACGCGCTGTCCAGCGCACTCTCGAACGATCGAGGGAGTGCGAATTCCGACAGCCGCCTTCGTTGACCCAGCCCCGACGCGAGCGAGGAACCCCGCTTCTCCAGCGTCTGCAGTATTCGCGACACGCCTACATCCCGAGGTCGTCAGCGTGGTTGAGCATCTGCACGCCGTGCACGAGGGACGCCCCGCCCCGAATGGCAGCAGCGACATGCACCGCCTCTGTCATTTCATCAATGTTGGAACCCTTCTCGAGGGCATCTTTGGAGTATGCATCGATACAGTAGGGACATTGCACGGCATGCGATACCGCGAGCGCGATCAGCGACTTTTCCCGGGCGGTGAGTGCGCCCTCCGCAAACACCGCCCCGTACCAGGCGAAAAACTTGTCGGCGAGATCCTTGCTCCCGCGCGCAATTTCTCCAAAGCGGCCCAGGTCGGCGGAGTGGTAGTAATGCGGCGACGACGGATGCGATGACATGGCTCGGCCTGGTGATGAGTTCAGAATGCGCCGTGAAACAAGCTCGTCCGTATGACGCACGGTCATAGGACAAAGTCGGAATTCATGTGGAAGCGACGACAGCCCGTGACACTTAGATTGGTCAGGCACGATCGACATATGCATGGATTGTGCTTCCAAACACTTAGCCGCAGTGATCCCGTATGGTTCCCCGATCGTCTCGTCACTGGCGAAAGCTGCTGCTCCAATCAGACCGTATGGTCCGCGTCGACGACTAGCATGCCGCGTATCGTGTCCTTCCTGCCTGCGGGAACCGAGATCGTGCACGCCCTCGGCGCTGGCGATGAGCTGGTGGGTCGATCGCATGAGTGCGATTACCCTCCGTCGGTGATCGCACTTCCGGTCGTCAGCCGGCCAGCGCTGCTGCTCGACGACGAAACTCCGGACGGCATCGATCGCGCGGTCGCGGAGCGGATGGAGAGCGGTGCCTCGATGTACGAGATCGACGAGCGCCTGCTGCAGGAGCTGCGCCCTGACGTCATCGTCACGCAGGACCTCTGCCGCGTGTGCGCGCCTTCCGGGAACGAGTTGAGCCGCGCCGTACAAGGGTTCACTGTCCTGCCGGAAATCCTCTTCCTCACTCCGCGAACGCTGGCGGATGTGGAGGAAAACATTCTTACCGTGGGCGTCGCGATCGGTCGCTCTCCTGAGGCCAGGGCGCTTGTGCACGGCCAACGCGAACGCATGGCCCGCGTCAGCGCCGCGACGTCCGGTGCTCGCCGTCAGCGCGTCGTGTTTCTCGAATGGACGGAGCCGGTCTTCTGCGCGGGGCACTGGGTGCCCGAAATGATCACGCTCGCCGGGGGACATGAGCTCCTCGGCAAGCCAGGAGCGGACTCGGTTCGCATGCAGTGGGACGACGTCGTGGCCGCTGCGCCGGGCATGATCATCGTTTCTCCCTGTGGTTACCGACTGGAGCAGGCGACGGCGCTGGCACGAGGGTTACCTCGGGTTGCGGGCACGCGCGTAATTGCGGTTGACGCCAACGCATATTTTGCCCGCCCCGGTCCGCGAATGGCCGAGGGCATCGAGCTGCTTGGTCACCTGATGCATCCGCACCTGGTGCCATGGCCCCATGCACACCAGCCCTGGGCGGAGGTCACAGCCCTCAGCGCTTGACGGGACGCCGACGCCGTCGCTAGAGTACCATCATGAGCTTTGTCGCCCGCGCCAGCTATCGCTATACCAGCTATTACGCCACCCACACGGGCGTAGGAGCAGGCGGTTGCGCGTGTAGATAGAGCGACGCGTTCACCTTCTCTCGTACGGTCCGTGGAAATTCCACGGGCCGTTTTTTTGTTTCCCACATATCGGTCCCCACCATGCTCGACTGCCATCGCGCCGAAAGCACGACTTCATTCCAGGCACCGCTCCCGACCTTTGTCGAGCAGCGTTATCAGGATCGATACGACGATGAATCACATGATGTGTGGCGCACGCTCTACGATCGCCGCATGAGCACGCTGCATGACACCGGCAGTGCCGTGTTTCTGGCGGGGCTGGATCGCATCGGGTTGGAGCGCGACCGTGTTCCGGAGCTGCACGATGTGAATCGCAGGCTTAAGGCGCGCACTGGATGGTCGGCGGTTGGCGTCGGTGGATTCATTCCCGCCGCGCAATTCTTCCGCTGTCTCGAGCAGCGCCGATTCCCCACCACCCTGATTGTGCGGCCTCGCGCGCAGCTCGATTACCTGCCCGAGCCCGACATCTTTCACGATGTCTTCGGCCACGTGCCGCTGCATTCCGACCCGGTGTTCGCGGACTTTCTCCAGCAGTTCGGGGCACTGGCAGCGGCCGCGACCACAGAGGCGGAGACCACCGGGATGGCTCGACTCTTCTGGTTCACGGTGGAGTTTGGATTGATCCGGGAAGGTGAGACGAAAGTCTACGGGAGTGGACTCATCTCCTCTCACGGGGACGCCGCCAATGCGCTGGGACCGCGCTGCGATCGGCGACCATTCGATCTCGACGCCGTCCTGGCACAACCGTTCGCGATTGATCGATTTCAGGACGTGTTGTTTGTCATCGACTCATTCGAGCAGCTATTTGCGGCCGTGCGCACCATCGCGCAGCGGCGGGCGGAAGCCATGTAACCGAGGGGCGGCCATGAACGCGCGCCGCGCCGGCGACGTGCCGCGTACGAAGGCGCGTTACGGCGCTGGCGCCCGTTGAACCTTGCGCAGGAAGAGATTCAGTGACCCGATCTTCATCTGCGTCTTGAGTTGGACGACGAGTCGCGAGTCGTCATCGGTGAACCACACCTCCGCCTTGCCTCCCTCCGAGAACAACCCGGTGGTCTTGATGATGGGACGCACGACCACCGTCGAAAACGTTCCGGCCGGCACTCGCACCTTCTCCTTGCGCAGGACCGCCACGCGGACGGGATTGCGATCAGGCTTGAAGTAGCGGTCGAAGCTGTAGGTCTCGCCGAGTGCCAGCGGAATGGAGCGGAGGAAGAACAGAAAGGACGCGTCGTCCAGCGGTGCGGCGACACTGGGGCGTTCCTTCTTGCCCTTCTCATGATAGGTCTGGCGATCAGGATAAATCTCGTAATGCCGCTCCCGCTCGTACGTCGCTTGATCGATATCCTGGATGTAGCGGAGCGACGACATGGTGCGCGTGTCCACCCAGCTCTCGTAGCGATCCTTTACCCCGAGGAATCCCATTTTGCCTTCCACCCGCAACCGGATGTGCATCGCCGGAATGCCTCGCACGGTATCAATGCCCACTACTTCAAGGACGGCTTTGCCCACGCTGATCGATCCGAATTTCACCTGGTATTCGAGGCGTTCACCCGGCGAGAATGGCAGTGGTGCAGGCGGCACCAGCGTGTCGCTGACGACGCGGGGTTCGGGTTCCCGAATCTTCGCCGGCGGGGTGGGGGCTGTAGAATCAACCGGCGCGGTCACGCGAATGACGCTGGGCTGGGTATCGGGCGCGACGACCGGTACAGGCACGGCAGTCCGAGTCGCCGAGGCGGCGGGAGCGGCGGGAGCGGCGGGAGATTTCTTTGGCGTCGCGCCCCTGGGAAGCGAAGCTAGGGGACGGGACGAGTCGTTCGCGGTTGAGAGTTCGGACGGGCCGCTGGCGCTCGCGAGCACCACTGTATCGCCGGGAGTGAAGGCAGTGTCGCCACCCTGCACTGCCACCGACGACCCAGCAACGCCCGTATCCATGGGGCGCACGTCCGGACCCCTGCACGCCATGGTCAGCACGGTCACCACCACATAACTCGACGTCCGTCGATACATCATGCATGAAGAGTAAGGCAAGAATCGTCGCAACTGTTCCCTGCTCATGGACGTGTTCCGTGTGCCGAATTAGCTTTCACGGCCGCTGGAGGGATGGCCGAGTGGCTGAAGGCACCGGTTTGCTAAACCGGCATACGGGGTCAACCTGTATCGAGGGTTCGAATCCCTCTCTCTCCGTTCGTTACAACCCTGTGTCATCCCGACATTCGGGATGACATTCTCATATTCGCCATGCCCGCACCGCGCCCACGCGTCCGCTTTGCCCCGTCGCCTACCGGCTATCTGCACGTCGGCGGCGGACGGACTGCCTTATTCAACTGGCTGTATGCTCGCAAGTACGGTGGCGACTTTCTGCTCCGCGTCGAAGATACTGACCGGGCGCGCAGCACGGATGAAAGCACCCGCGCTATTTTTGAAGGCCTGGAGTGGCTCGGCCTGCAGTGGGATGAGGATGTCATTTTTCAGGGCGCAAATCTCCCTCAGCATCAGCGCGACGCCCGGTTGCTCCTGGAGAATGGGTCGGCGTACCGCTGCTTCTGTACAGCGGCCGAGCTCGACGCGCGCCGCAAGGAAGTGAAGGACAGCTTCAAGTACGACCGCCGGTGTGATCGCCTGGGCATCGAGGAGATCGAGCGACGCGTTGCCGCCGCCGTGCCCTACACTATTCGGTTCCGCGTTCCTGACGGCTCGACCGGTTGGAACGACGTCGTGCACGAGTCCATCGAGTTCCCCAACAAGGACATCGAGGACTTCGTCATCCTTCGCTCCGACGGGACGCCAATCTACAATCTGGCGGTCGTCTCGGATGATATCGAGATGCGCATCACGCTCGTGATGCGTGGCGACGATCACATCTCGAATACGCCAAAACAGATCCTGCTCTACCGGGCACTCGGTGCCGAGCTGCCGCAATTTGCGCACCTCCCGATGATTCACGGGACCGACGGCAAGAAGCTCAGCAAGCGGCACGGTGCCACGGCGGTCGGTGACTATCAGCACCAGGGTATTCTTCCCACTGCGATGGTCAATTTCCTCGCACTCCTTGGCTGGTCGCCCGGCGGTGATCGCGAAGTCATGTCGCTCGACGAGATGGTGGAGTTTTTCACCGAGGGCGCGCTGCTCCGAAAGGCGGCAGTCTTCGATCCGAAGAAACTCGAATGGATGAACGGACAGCACTTGAGCCGCACGCCGTCCACGGAGATCGAGCGACTCGTCACGCCAGCGCTGATCCAGGGAGGAGTCACGACCGCGGCGCATCTGGCGGCGCGGCACGAGTGGTATCTGAAGCTGCTGGACCTGTTACGCGTGCGCGCTCGTACCGTTCACGACGTGGTGCGGCAGGCGCTGCCGTACTTCGTCACGGAGCTCGAGTACGACGCCGCCGCTGTCGCGAAACACTGGAAGGATCCCGTGGCGACGGCGACGATTCTGGTGGCAATCAGGGATGTGCTCGCGGACGTCGAGCCTTGGGAGCCGGCTCGCATGGAGGATCAACTCCGTGCGCTGGCAGAACGTCTTGGCGTTCCGGGTGGGAACCTTTTCCAGCCGTTACGCGTTGCCCTGACTGGACTTACCGTGAGCCCGGGTATCTTCGAGGTTCTCGAGATGCTAGGTCGGGATTTGTCGGTACTGAGGCTCAATCAGGCGTCAGCCAAGCTGAAAGCCCAATAAAAACAGTTGACCAGATTCGGCTTGAAGCGGTACATTAGCGTCGTTGGGCCAGGAAACGGGCTCTGCCGCTCAGAGTATGGCTGAACCGTGATCCATTCAAGCGCCGGGTGTTTCCCGGTGTCCGCAATTCCCGAGGTACATATGGCAGAACAACTGAATACGCTGGAGCAGCAGGTATACCACTACCTGCTCGACTTCCTGACGGAGAACACCTACCAGCCAAGCATTCGGGAAATCGGCCGAAAGTTTCGCATCAAATCGACCAAAACCGTTTCCGATATTCTCCAGGCGCTGGCCCGGAAGGGGTACATCGAGCGCGATGCGTCGCGTTCGCGGGGCGTACGCCTGTTGGGTCACAATGCCGTCGCGCAGACGCAGCCCGTGCCCTACTACGGGAAAATCCACGCAGGGCAGCCGGCACTGCTGCCGGAGCACCGTTCAGGTTTCGTGACGCTCGATCGTCGCTTCGTTGCCAGTGACGACACCTTCATGATGAAGATCAAGGGCGAGAGCATGATCGGCCGAGGCATCAACGACGGCGACTTCGTCATGGTGACGCCAACCGTGCAAGCCAAGGACGGTGAGATCGTCGCGGCGCGCCTTGGCGACGAAGCGACCGTGAAGACGCTCACGCACCGGGGCGACACGATCGTGCTCGAGCCAGCCAATCCGAAAGAGCGCGAGATCGTAGTGGGCGCGAACGAAGATTTCGCGGTCCTGGGAGTGATCAGCGGTGTCTTCCGCCCGTTCTTCGACAAGCAGGCCCTGCCGCCCGCGTCCGAACTGAGCAACTGATCCGATCGAGCGTACCGCGTCAGCACGACGCGGCGCGGCTCAAACAAAGTCTGCTCTACCTGTCGCTGCTCCCTACCGGGGCAGCGATTTCCTTTTTGGCTTCCATGCGCTGCTCGCGCTCTCGATCCTTGCGCTCCCGAATGCGCTGCGCCGCCTGGCGGAATTCGTCCTCGTTCATGCGACGGACGGATTGTTGGCTGATTTCCATGCGCGTCGCCATGGAGCGGCGGGCTTCTTCCATGCGCCCGGCTGGAGGAAGGGTGACGAACGGAACGGTGATTCCGGCGATTCGAATACCTGTCGAGTCGACTCCGAATTTCCTGTTGCCGCTCCCGATCGTCCAGTCGCGACTCGGCGCCCTCGGACCAGAGGCTGCTACAGAATCGCGAGCCTGAGCCACGCGCTCGGCAAACACGCTGTCGATGCGGTCAGACACAGACTTGGGCGCGGTGACGATCTGGTCGGGAATGGTCCAGAGACGAGGATCGTGAAAGGAAGGCTGGATCCCTCGGAGCTGCCCTCCCCCGCCAATAATGGGCCCGCTGCCACCCTCGGCCGCACCTGGCACAACCGGAGCGCCCGCGGGTGACGGGGTGATCGACGGCGCTGACGTCACGGCAGCGGGTGCCGGCGGCTGTATCGCGGGGGTTGTGACAGCAGGACGGTCATCACCACCTCGCCGGCCGGCACTGCTCGCACGCGCGGTTGCGGGGAGCGAGATATATCCGATGCGCTCGACCTGAAACTCCACCCGCTCGCGCTCCAGCCAGCTCCGCAGGGGATTTGGCATGGCGAACAGCTGAATGAGCCCGAAGAGCACGACGACGTGCGCTGCGGCCGAAATCAGCAGTGGTGATCGAGGCCAACGTTTCACGCGACTCGTGTCTCGAAGCTGGTGAGCACTCGCCCCGCTCGACTCGCTGCTTCGGCGATCCGCGCCGGGCTGGCGATGAACGAGATCCGGAAAAACCCTTCGCCACCCGCACCGAACGCTGAGCCGGGCAGTACGACGACCCCCTCCTCTTCCATCAATCGATCAGCAAACGCCGCACTGGGAATTCCTTCGGGCAACGGGATCCAGAGATACATCGTGGCTCGTGGTGTGGTGCATTCAAAACCCGCATCGCGAAACGCCTTCACTGACGCGTCACGCCTAGTCCGGAACACTTCCAGATTGCCCGGGAGAAACTCGGACCAGCTCTCGAGCGCCGCTGCGCCCGCTGCCTGGACCGCCATGAAGGCACCCGTATCTACGAACGACTTCACTTTCGTCAACGTCGCGGCAATCTCGGGGCGGGCCACTGCCCACCCGCAACGCCAGCCCGTCATATTGTAGGTCTTCGACAGCGAATGAAACTCGATCGCGATCTCCCGGGCGCCTTCAACCTCGAAAATGCTTGGCGGACGATACCCATCGAATGCCAGTTCCGAGTAGGCGTTGTCATACACCAACAGGATGTCGAGTTCCCTGCACCGCTGCACGACGCGCTCGAGGTAATCGACCGGTGCAATGGCGGCCGTCGGATTGTTGGGGTAGTTCAGGTACAACAATCGCGTGCGGTCAAGAATGTCGCGGGGGATCTGATCGAGATGAACCAGAAAGTCACCCTCGGGCCGAAGCGGATACTTGAACGCGGTGCCATCGGCGAGCAGCGTTCCCCCAAGATACGCGAGATAACCCGGCTCGGGAATAATGCCCACCATGCCGGGATCCAGATAGCCGAGGGCGAGATGGGTGATGCCCTCCTTCGATCCGATGAGGGGGACGACTTCAGTGAATGGATCGAAGCGAAGACTGAAGCGCTTTTCCATCCACGCTGACACCGCTTCGCGAAACGCCGGCAGCCCCAACCCGAACCCGTATCGGTTCATGGCGGGCACGGCAGCGGCTCGGCCCAGAGCTTCCACCGCCGAGCTGGGGGGCGCGAGGTCGGCATCGCCAGCCCCGAGGTCGATGACATCCACGCCGCGGGCGAGCAGCGCGCGCTTTTTGGCCGGAATGGTGGCGAGCGGGTACTCGGGCAGCCGCTTGAACCGCTCACTCTCGTGCGGCACTACTCGGCGCGCCTCACCGGATTGCTGACTCGGCTCACCCCGATATCGATCTCGACCACATCGCCATCCTCGAGGCGACCCACGCCGGCCGGTGTTCCGGTGGCAATGAGATC
>JBKJRV010000092.1:0-7149 GCA_046593115.1 Gemmatimonadaceae bacterium | reverse complement strand
TAGTTGGTTCCAGGTCCCGAACGCAAACGCCCGGTCCGTTCGCGGACCGGGCGTTTTGTCGTTCCGGATTCGATCAGCGGGTTTCGCGCGACCGGAGCGTCTTGATATCGAACTCTTCCGTACCCGGCCGTCCAGGAATCCGGTTGCGCGCCAGGTACCAGACCGCAACCGCGAGGACGGCGATAATCACCGCGACCACCCACTGGCGCTGCTCCATTGCGAGCCCGATTGCCACGGTCGCAACCGCCACCCACGCGCCCGACATCCAGGCGTACAGCCACGATGGCGGCTCCGTCGCTACATCCCCCAGCTTCAACATGAACACGACCGCCGATTCAATGATTGCGATCGTGCGCCACACCTGCTCATTGAAAAGGAAGGTGCCCCACGGACTCTCACCGTCCGGTAAATTTTTCAGGACATAGATATCGAGGAATTCCCACACTCCGCCGGCGATGTACACGGCGATCAGTGTTGCCAGCGCAAATCGCGCCGCGTGGCGAACGCGTTGAGACATGACTGATAGTATTGGCCCAGGGGAGTACCGTCCAGTCCACGTCCCGTTCCACGCGCGCCGGAACTCGCGCTCCATGACGTCCATCCCTCGGAGCTCACGGTGATCGCTGTCGAGAAGTACGGCCCCGTGACCCGCATCCGATTCTCGACCGGACGCAGCCGAGCGGTCGGCTACGAGGTCAGCGCCTTCCTGCTGCGCGGCATGTTGATCGACTGCGGCTTTCCCGATGTCGAATCCGATCTCGCGGCGGTCATCTCCGAGCACTCCCCCCGTGGAGTCATCCTGACCCACGTCCACGAAGACCACGCGGGCAACGTGGAATACCTCGCCCGTCGTTGCATGCCGATCGCGGCTGCCACCCCGACTCTCGACCTGCTGCAGAGCGAACCGTCCATCGGCCTGTATCGCCGGTTCTGCTGGGGCGTTCCCGCTCGGCTGACATCGCCGATCGTCCCCTTTGTTCCCGACGGTCTCGAGCTCATCGCCGCGCCCGGCCATTCGCTGGACCATCACGTCGTATGGGAACCCGGCACGCGGACGCTCTTTTCCGCCGACCTCTTCCTCGGCGTAAAAGTTCGCGTTGCGCGTCCAGGCGAAGATCCTCGGCTGCTCGCTCGCTCGCTGCGTACGATCGCGCGCCTGGAGCCCGACACGATGTTCGATTCGCACCGTGGGCTCATCCCGAATCCGGTCGCGACGCTGATCGCCAAGGCCGATTGGCTCGACACCACCATCACGCACATCGACGCGCTGGCTCGCGAGGGGATGAACGACCATGCCATTCGCCGAGCGGTGCTCGGGGCCGAGGACGCCGTCTACTGGTTCTCGGCCGGTGACCTGTCGCGAATCAACTTTGTTCGCGCAGTGCTGCGGTCAGGTGAGAAGCGCTGAGCTACCCCGGTATCTCTGTCAGATCCGGACAGCGGGTGACCTGATTCAACGGACAACAAACAATAAATTCAACGGATCGCTTCGCGCAGCGAACACCGAGGTCTCGCAACGAACACAGGAACTCAGGAACAAAGCTGGAGTCGCGGTCGATGATCTCAGCGCCACTACGAGCAATCCGTTGAATCTGTATTTCTTCCGTGTAATCCGGTCACTCGCAGTCCAGTTCATACAAGGCGGCAAGCCCAAAGCAGTTCACCGATGCATGGGCAGCTTGGAGTCCGTTTCCGACGAAGGCACCGGCTCATGCCCGGCACGCTCATACTCACGCACCAGCGCAGCCATGAGCTCAGCGCGCCGATCGTACAGCCGTTTCAGGGGACGCTTCGCCGTACGCGACAGCGCATATGACGTCATCAGCGGCAGCGCGACCGTCGAATCCAGATAGCACACCACCGCATCCGGGAGCCGATCGGGATCGATCTTGCCCCAGCTCACCGCTTCGCCGGGTGTCGCTCCGGACAGACCGCCCGTATCGGGGCGCGCGTCGGTGACCTGGAGGAAGTAATCGTGTCCCTTCTCGTCGATCCCGAGGACTTCCTGGATTTGAGGCTCGGTCTGCAGCATGAAATTCTTCGGACTGCCGCCGCCGAGTATGAGCACGCCGCTCTTGCCTCCAGCGCGCTTGGCAGCGAGGACAATGGCCGCCGTCTCGTTCACGTCGAGGTTCGGGTCGATGGTGCACTTGTTCCCCTCGAGCGACAGCGCGGCGACGTTCATTCCGATCGATGAATCACCGGGCGACGACGTGTAGATCGGTACACCCGCGGCGTACGCGGCCGAAAGCAGGGACTTCTGTCCGATCCCCAGCTTGCGCTCGCGCTCGCGGATGTACTTGCCGCAGAGATGGTGGAACTCCGCGCTCGACATGGGGCGCTGAAACTCCCGCGTCCGAATGATCTGGCGGAAAAACGCATCCGTGGACAGCAGCACATCGTAGTCGAAGAAGATGTCGTAGATGCGAACGACGCCCTCTTCGCGCAGCACGACGTCAGACTCCTGTGCATTGCCGCGATGCATGGCCAGGCCGAGTCCGAAGTGCGTATCGTGGTAGAGATTGGCGCCGGTGGAGATAATCCAGTCCACAAAGCCCGCTTCGATGAGCGGAATAAGCGCGGCCATGCCAAGACCGGCGGGAGTGAGCGCACCGGTGAGCGACATGCCGACGGTGACGTCGGGCGCGAGCATCTTGGATGTGAATAGCTGGCACGCTTCGCGAAGCCGGGCGGCGTTGTAGGCGAGGAACGTCCCCTCGATCAGGTCCGCTACGGATTCGCTGCCGTCGATCTTACGAGGGGCAATCCGCTGGCCCTGCAGGAAGCGGCTGCGATGGTGCGACGTGTGCTGCACGCCCTTCTGCTCGCGGTCTTCCGCCGCCTGTTTCTGATGCTGCTTCGGCCCGCTGGCCGTGTGGCGCGCCGACGGCTTCTTACCTGGCTTGCTCTTCTTACTGGCCACTGTTTGCCGTCTCCGCACGCTCGCTGGCGGTACGAGTTTGAGCCGCGTAGGCGTCGATGACGGCCTGCACGGCTTCAGCCGGATCATCCGTGATGAGCATCAGGTCCACATCGCCGGGAGAGATTTTCTGCTCGACCAGCACTCGCGTCTGCAGCCAGCGGACGAGACCTGCCCAATAGTGGCGGCCAAACAAGATGACCGGGAACTGGTAGATCTTGCCGGTCTGAATGAGTGTCAGCGCCTCGAACAGCTCGTCGAGCGTGCCGAATCCGCCCGGGAAAATGATGAACGCGACCGAGTACTTGATGAACATCGTCTTCCGCACAAAGAAGTAGCGGAAGTTGATGAGCGTATCGACGTACGGGTTGTGACCCTGCTCGAACGGGAGCTCGATGTTGCACCCGATGGACTGGCCACCGGCGAGCTGCGCTCCCTTGTTGGCGGCCTCCATGATGCCGGGACCGGCGCCCGTGATCACGCCGAAGCCGGCCTCCGCGAGCAGACGCGCCGTTTCCTGCGCGGCCACATACTGCGGATCATCGGGCCCGGTGCGGGCCGACCCGAAGATGGTCACGCCCTTATTGACCGACGCTAGCGTGTCGAATCCCTCGATGAACTCGCCCATGATGCGCATCACCCGCCACGTATCCGTGCGCGTGAAGTCGAACTTCTGGCCGGTCGGGAGTTGGAGGAGCTTCTCGTCTTCCGTAATTGGCGGCTCGAAGTCGCGGATCGACGTATCGATGGTGCGCCTGGTGGCGCCGCTGCGGCGATGATCGCTCTTCTGCGCGGGAGGAAGACGACCGGCGGCAATGTGGCCGACCTCGGTCCTCTCGCGCAGCCCCTCGCGCGAATCGTGCTCGGCGGTTGCCAGCATGCTGGGCTCCGACGGCTTGCCGGTCGGGGTCCGTGCTCGGTGGCGCGTGCCCTTGCGGGCCGCCGCGCCGCGGCGCTGAGGCTCTTCCTTCCCGGATGATTTCTTCTTCGAAGCCATGGTGTTCCTCGTAGGAGAGAAAACGAAGTGGCGGTTTCCTCTCGCGTGTTTCCGCTCGCAGCGCCATCTCGACGCCGTTTGGCGATGTCCCGCTGCGTAGCAGTTTATTCTTACGGGCTATGACCGCGCCAGCAAGCCGCCGCGAGAGCGCACCACGATCTGCACCGGTTTCGGCCGCCTTCACCGCAACTTCCGTCGTCGTGCTGGTTGCCGACGGTGCTCGTCCGGACTCGCTGGCGGCGGCGATGGACGACGGTCACCTGCCGGCCATGTCGCGACTGCGTGCGGAAGGCGGCCTGCACACGATCACCTCCGTTTTCCCATCCGTGACCGGGCCGGCCTACACGCCATTCCTGATCGGCCGGCATCCGGCGTCGATCGGCATTCCTGGATTGCGCTGGTTCGACCGATCCCGCACGCAGTGCCGGTTTCCGGGCCATTCCCGCAGCTATGTCGGTCACGAGATGCGCTGTATCGACGGCGATCTCGACGCCAGCGCGCCAACGGCGTTCGAGCTGGCGGCGCCGAGTCTCGGCGCGCTCAGCGTGATTCGTCGAGGACTGCCGAAATCGGGGCAGATCGGGACGACCCTGCCCTTCCTGCTGCACGCCTTCCAAACGCATGTTCGCGGTGACATCCACGGCTGGCTCGACATCGACCGGCGGACGAGCGCCGAGCTCGTCGAGCGCGTGAGCACGGAGCGCCCGCGCTTTGCCTTCGCCGCTTTTGTTGGTATCGACAAGACGTCACATGCCCGCGGACACAATGATCCGATTGTTCGGGACGCGATGCGCATCGTGGACGATACGGTCGCCGCCATTCGCGAACGTGCGGAACGTCAGGGCGTGTGGCACCAGACATTGTTGTGCGTCGTCAGCGATCACGGACATTCAGCGGTGACACAACACGACGATCTCGTGCCGCTGATTCAGTCGCTCGGCCATCGCACCATCGCGCATCCGTGGGTGATGAAGCCTCGCGCTTCCGTGGCGGTGATGGTGAGTGGCAACGCGATGGCACACGTCTACTTCGAAATTTCGCACCGCACGCGGCCTGGTTGGGGTGCACTTGCAGCCCGGTGGGAGCCGCTGGCCGAGAGTCTGCTAGCCCGTCCCTCGGTGGACCTGATGCTGCTCCCGCGGGACGCGGCTACATGCGAGGTGCGCGCGCTCGGTCGAGGCGCGGCGATCGTGAGCCGAGAGGGCGACCGGTATTCCTACCGGCGTATCGGCGGAGACCCCCTCGTCCTCGGCGCCGACCATTTGGCGCTAACGGAGCGGGAAGCCTACGCGCTCACCATCGCGACGGACTATCCCGATTCGCTCATCCAGGTGGCCGCCACCACTGCCTGCGCGCGGAGTGGTGACGTGATCCTGTCAGCGAGTCGCAACTGGGACTTTCGGGAGCAGTTCGAGCCGATCCCGCATCGATCATCACACGGCGCCATGCATCGTGAGCACATGCTGGTGCCGCTGCTGTGCAGCCACGCGCTGGCCGGTACGCCGCGGCGAACGGTAGACGTCATGCCCACTGCGCTCGAGGCGCTCGGGATGGCGATTCCGGCGAACGTCGAAGGAGCGAGTTTCCTCCGCTGAGTCAGGCGTCGGCAGACCGTGAGCGCCAGCAGAACGTGAGCGTGGTGGAAACGTGAGCGCTGGTGAACGCGAGCGGTAGCGGAAAGGTGAGCGTCGTCACAAAACCGATTTGCGACCAACATCTCGTTGCGACGGAAAGACAAGAGTGCCAGCGGAAACGAGTCAGCGATATCATGTACAGGTCAGCGAGTGTCGCGAGTTCCGTATGTCCGTCTCCTCTTCAAGCGGTGTTCATGCGCTCGACCTCCCGGCTCTTTCTCAAGGTGTCCGCCACGCTTGTCGTGTGCCTGGCGACGCTGCCTGATGCGGTGACGGCGCAGGCGAAGGGGAAGGCAGCCGCCGCTCCCGTCGCTGGAAGCGCGGCGGTGCGGCGCACCTTCGATGCGCTCATCCAGCACCACATGCTACAACGCGCGAAGATGCAGCCGGAATGGGCGACCGCCGTGGGAATTCACAGCTACAACTCGCGTCTCAACGACCGGCGGACCGCTGCGTATGCACGCGATTCGGCCAATGCGGTCGAGGAGCGCACGGCGCTGTTCGCCCTCGACACCACACAGCTTGACGAGCGTCGCCGCATCGACTGGCTGCTCCTCGCCTCGGTACTTGATACACGAATTCACGATGCGGCGCGGCGCGACTGGCAACGCCGCCCCGGGTCCTACGTGCCATTCGACGCCGTATATCGCCTTGCGATCGGAACGACCCCATCGCCGGCCTCGCGCATGGGTGCGCTGACGAAGCGGCTGCAGCAGTGGCCAGCGGCGATGGAAGCCGGACGCCGGCAGATTGTCCCGAAGCGTGCGCCGACGTTCTGGGTCACGCTCGATGCGGGGAGCAGCGCGCGCATCTCGCGCTATCTGAAAGAGGAGCTGCCGGAGCTCGTGACGAAGCAGGGTGGCAACACACCCGCTTTCCGAACGGCCCTGGCCCGCGCGACCGTCGCCCTGGACAGCTACACGACATGGATGCGCGACACCCTCGCGCCGATCGCCACCGGCGAGTGGCAATCCGGTGTGGCCGATTACAACTGGCGTCTGGAGCATTCGAAGCTCCTGCCGACCACCGCAACCGCTCTCGTCTCCATGGGACGCAACGTCTTCCATGAGACCGAGCGATCGCTGGACTCGCTGGCGCGCACCATCGATCCCAACCGCAGTTGGCGTCAGCTCGCGGATTCCAGCAAGCGGCTGCACCCTGAAGCCGATTCCGTTCTCGCCGCCTACAGCGCCGAGAATGCGCGCGCGCGCGCGTTCATCATTCAGAAGAGACTGTTCACGGTACCCGCGGGTGAACGGCTCGAGATGGTGCTCACTCCGCCCAACCTGCGGCAGACGTATGCGTACGGCGGATATTCCTCAGCCGCTCCCTTCGAGAAAACGCAGGTCGGCCGATTCTTCGTGACGCCAGTCGAAGCCGGCTGGACCCCCGACCAGGTAGAGAGCAAGCTCCGCGGCCACAATTATGGCTGGATCACCGTCGTCGCTCTGCACGAGGGCTACCCCGGGCACCACCTGCAGTATGTCCGCGCGGCCAAGCAGAAGAGCATTCTGCGGAAGGTGTATGGTAGCGAGGTGTTCGGCGAAGGCTGGGGGTTATACGCCGAGGAGCTTATGTATCAGAACGGCTTCTACCCA
>JBKJRV010000317.1:0-7085 GCA_046593115.1 Gemmatimonadaceae bacterium | reverse complement strand
GTGACAACCGCTTCGCATCCTTCGGCATAGGCGTGCGCGCGGATGACGTAGTCGGCGAAATCACCCTTGCCAGCCACGTACGCCTGCAAGGCGGCGCTGAGCTGGTCCGGTGCGGCGAAGCCAAGGTGCTTCGCACGCAACAACTCCTTCACGGTGCTGGCGATCCGGGCGCGTCCCACACGGTAGCTCCCAGCTAATACCCAGACGAGTTCACACAGCACAACGTCGGAGATGAACAGCATTTCGTCATCGGCGACCGCGCGATCAATCAGGGCCGCGGCTGTCGCGGATTGCTTTCTGTCGTCCTCGACGAGGTAGCGGACCAGAACGTTGGTGTCGAGCGCGATCACCGTCCGGAGCCGGCCCGCCTGATGGCGGTCTTCATTGCCTCGATAGTGATTCCACGCACCACTGGCCTGATGCTCCCTCGGAGCGAGGCGAGAGGGACGGAATCGGCCTCGACGGTCACGGTACCGTCCTCACCGAGCCGGAACGCGAGCCGGTCCCCGGTATGCACGTGCAGTGCTTCCCGCACCGCTTTCGGTACGGTGATCTGACCCTTACTGGTAAGAGTGGCCTTGGGCATCCTTACTCCAGAAATATTCCTTACTAATGGTAAGGACTACCAAGGCCGCGGTCAACGCTACTGCATGGCGCGTTCGACGATGGCGATGGTGACGGCCGCATGCCGAGCAGCGCGGTCTACGAGCTGTTGCACTTCGTCTACAAGGGCCTGACCCGCAGACTTATCCTCCAATGCCGCGACGTTGATCCGCACATTGTACGCGGCTCCTCGGCACGCCGCCTCGCCCAGGAGGGCCGCGACACCGGCGTCGGAGACGGCATTGCTGTTTCCCCTGGCCGCCGCCCGCTCCGCCAACTCGCACACCTCGGCACACGCCCGCGCCGTTTCGAGCGGAACCCGCGAGGCGCCGAGCAGTGCGGTGGTGATAGCAGCCGAGCGGGCGACGGCGGCCTCGACGGGCTCCTTCGCCATTTTATACGCGTCCGACACCGCGGTATACGACCGCGCGTCTTCCTCGACCAGCGCCGACAGGCGATTGCCGAGCGTCACCGCTGCCAGCGCGATCTCCTTCATTTCGGCGTCCACGGACGCGTATTTCTTCCGTCCAATGGTGAGGCCAGCGACCATCTGGGCGAGCGCCGCCGCCAGCGCACCGGCATGCGCCGCGACACTCCCGCCGCCCGGGGTGGGTGCCGATGACGCCACGGCGCCAAGGAACCCTGAGAGGCTTTGGCCGCCTCCAGCCACTTCGCGGACCCGACGCTCCAACACCTGGTCGGTGGTGAATTTTGTCGCCTGCAGGTGTCGAGCAGCGGCGTCGAAGAGCGCGCGCTCGGGAATGAGTCCAACGATCTCGCTCCACGTCGGCGAAACACCGCGCGATTCCGCTTCCATCCTGACCATGTCGAACGCGCGGTGCACCGGAGTTTGCGTAATGTCAACGAGATTCATCGACACCTGCGCCTGGCCATCCACCTCGAGCCCAAGGCCTTTCACGAACTTCAATCCGCCCGACGAGCCGCGCACTGCCTTGGCGACTTCCTTCGCGACACCGACGTTATGGGCGCCACCAAGATAGACGTTGTAGGCCACGAGGAACGGCCGTGCGCCAATGGCCACCGCGCCGAACGTGGGATGGATGCGCTTCGGTCCGAAGTCGGGGTCGCGTCCCGGATTGATGCCGATCTCATTGCGCAGGCCCTCGAACTCTCCGCGCCGGACATCCGCGAGGTTCTCGCGCTCAGTGCGGGAGGCCGCGCGCTCGTACAGGAACACCGGGATCTCCAGCTCCTCGCCAACACGCTTGCCGAGCTGGCGCGCGAGGACGATGCAGTCCTCCATGGTGGTGCCCTCGAGCGGAACGAAGGGGACCACGTCGGCGGCGCCCATGCGTGGGTGCTCGCCCTGGTGGTAATTGAGATCAATGCGTTCTCGGGCTTCACGAATGCCCGCAAAGGCGGCTTCCACGGCGTGCTCGACGGGCACGACGAACGTAATCACCGTCCGGTTGTGCGATTCGTCTGAGGATAGATCGAGCAGCGCGACCCCATCCACGGCGGTGATCGCGTCACGAATAGCCGCGATGACCTCCGTGCGCCGGCCCTCAGAGAAATTCGGAACGCATTCGACCAGTTTCATTTTCGCGCAGAGTGAAATGTTTGGAACGAACGGACCAGCATTCCTGATGCGTCTTCAGCGGCTTTCAGGATTGCCGCGACAGCATTTGCAGAAGCCATGCGTGCATAGCCGGATTGCCCGCTACTATTGGACCATGGCCCACCTTCGCAGGCGCGCCCTGAAGATCGGTAATGATTCCGCCTGCCTCACGGATCAACAGCGCGCCGGCGGCCATGTCCCACGGCGCAAGGTACAACTCCCAGAAGGCATCGAAGCGACCGCACGCGACATCCGCGAGATCGAGAGCAGCCGCGCCAGCGCGGCGAACGCCGGAGGTCGCGCGCACTACTGCCTCGAAGCCGAGCAGATACGGAGAGATCTGAGAATGATCCTTGAACGGAAAACCCGTCGCCAGCAATGAGCGGGCGGGCACCGTGGTTTTCGACACGCTGATCGGCTGGCCACTCCTTCGCGCGCCGCCCCCGCTCGTCGCTGTGAACAGCTCGCCCGTCGGTACGTTCACCACCACCCCGGCCACCGGTTCCCCTCCGACCACCGCGGCAATCGAAACCGCATAGTGCGGATAGCCATGCAGAAAGTTCGTGGTCCCATCCAGCGGGTCCGCGACAAACGTCAGCCCCGCAGTCACGACGGCGTCCGCCGACAGCTCCTCGGCGACGACCACCGCGCCCGGATGGCGTTCCGCGACCACTTTCACGATGGATTCTTCGGCGGAGCGGTCAACCTCCGTGACGAAATCCACCGGCGACTTTTCCTCCCATACAATCCGCGATGGATCTACCGCATACCGCCGGATGATCTCGGCGGCACCGACGGCTGCCGCGACACATGTGGCCAGCAGCTCGCGCTGTGTTGCTTGCGACCCCTCCGGGCGATTCATAACTTGGCGTGATGTCACGGATTTTCAGTGGGATTCAACCGTCGGGCGAACTGCACATCGGGAACTACCTCGGCGCAGTCAGGAACTGGGTCTCCCTCCAGCATCAGTACGAGTCGATCATCTGCATTGTCGACTATCACGCGATCACCGTCGCCTACGACGCCGGGCTCCTTCGCGAACGCAGAACCGCCATGGCGATCGGCCTCCTGGCGGCGGGACTCGACCCCGCGAAGATGACGCTGTTCGTGCAGTCGATGGTGCCGGAACATACCGAGCTCGCCTGGATATTCAACACGATCACGCCACTCGGTGAGCTCGAGCGCCAGGTACAGTTCAAGGAGAAAGCGCAAAAGCAGGAGCAACTGCTCGCGGGGCTGCTGAATTATCCGGTGCTCCAGGCCGCGGACATCCTGCTGTATCGGGCCGATCTCGTGCCGGTTGGCGAGGATCAGGTACAGCACCTGGAGCTGTCGCGAGTGATCGCGCGCCGATGGAATGCACAATTCGGTGGCGGGACAGATTACTTCCCCGAGCCGAAGCCGATTCTGACCCCGACGCGTCGCATCATGGGTCTGGATGGCCAGGCAAAGATGTCGAAGTCGCTCGGCAATACGGTTGGACTGCTGGAGCCGCCGGCCGCCGTGTGGGAGAAGCTTCGGCCGGCCGTTACCGACCCGGCGCGCATCCGCAGGACCGACCCGGGCACCCCCGAAGTGTGCAATATCTATCACCTGCACAAGGCGTTCAGCGCACCGAAGGTGGTGGAGGAGGTGGCGAAGAACTGCAGCACTGCCGCCTGGGGATGCATCGACTGCAAGCGCACGCTGCATGGCGCCATGGAGTTCGAGATGGAGCCGATGCGCGTGCGCGCCGCGGAGCTCGAAGCCCATCCGGACACGGTTCGGGACGTCCTTGCAGACGGGGCACGAGCGTGCCGAGCCATGGCACTGGAGACGATGACGGAGGTAAAGCAGCGCATGGGACTTGAGCTGGCAACGCCAATCACCGCGAGCGCCCGATGATTCTCTCACTGATCGCCCTGCTGCAGGCGGCCCTTCCTGCGGCTCCCGTTCTTCCTGTGGCTCCCGCACTTCCAGCGATGCCCGATACGACGACGGTCATTACGACGGTGTCGTCGATCTTCGCGGCGTTTCGGCTGGACCTGCTCCTGAAGATTTCGCTCGCAGTGGTGCTCGGCGGCGCGATCGGCATCGAGCGCGAACTGTCCGGCAAGGCGGCCGGCCTGCGAACGAACATTCTCATCTGCGTCGGTTCGGCGCTGTTGATGGACCTGTCGATTCATCTGGGCGATGGCATGGGGCGAAACGCCGATCCAGCCCGGCTCGCGGCCCAGGTGATCACCGGTATCGGCTTTCTTGGCGCCGGCACGATTATGCAGGCGCGAGGAACGGTCATCGGCCTCACGACGGCAGCCACGCTCTGGGTGGTGATGGCGATTGGCCTTGTGGTGGGATCGGGACGTTACGTCGAAGCGTGCGGAACGGCGTTGCTGGTGACCGTGGTGAACAGCGGCCTGGGACGGCTGGAGCAGCATTTTCTGAAGCGTCGCCGCGAAGTAGGGGCCACCCTGCGCACACTGCCCGGCACAGAATTTCGCCCACTCGCCGAGGTCATGTCCTCCAATGGGATCGACATCAAGTCGAAGCAGGTGTTCGATCACCCGGAGGATCGCACGTACGAGATGAAGCTCGTCGGCCGCAGTCGGCAGTTTGACTTGGCGACCTCGCAGCTCATGAGCCGCAACGAAGTGCTGAGCCTGCAGTTTGACTGACGGGCACTCGCCCACGGTGGCGGGCGACGACGTGCACCGTCGTACGCTCGTCGTGGATCTCGCGGCGCGATCCAGAAACTGGTCGCTTCCGCCGGAGGGTGCCGCGGAACTACAGGCCTTCGCGCCCCCGGAGTGGAGTGTGCGGATCGTATCGGCGCAAACGTCGTCGGATGGTGATGGTGCCGCGAAGCCCAGCGATGAAGTGATCGCGGCTGTTCGGGATGCCGAAGTCTATTTCGGATTCGGCATGCCACGCGCCCTCTTTCTGGTTGCACCGGGCGTTCGCTGGGTGCACTCGGCGGCCGCTGGAGTGTCGAGCGCGCTGTTCACTGAAATGCGCGAGAGCAGCGTGCTCTTCACCAATTCCGCCGGAGTGCATGGCGCGCCCATCGCGGAATATGTGTGCGGGGGACTCTTGTACCTGTTGCGCGGCTTTGACATGGCAGTGGACCAGCAGCGGCGTGGCGTGTGGGACAAGGAACCATTCGTCAGCGAAACCTCGGTGCTCCGTGAGTTGGCGGATTGCGCGGTACTCATCGTCGGAACCGGGGGCCTGGGCGGAGAGATCGCGCGCCGGCTCTCGGCGCTCGGCGCCAGGTGCACGGGCGTCAGGCGGCGGCCCGAGCTCGGGGCGCCCGATGGCTTTTCGCGTGTCGTGCCCCTCGCGGCAATTGACGCCGAGCTGACGCGTGCGGACATCGTGGTGCTTGCCGCTCCCGCGACGCGCCATACCAATGGAATTCTTTCAGCACAACGGCTCGACCTGCTGCCCCGAGATGCGATCGTCGTCAACGTGGCTCGCGGATCGCTGCTGGATGAGGAGGCGCTGGCGGAGCGCATTACCGGTGGGCGATTACGCGGGGCGGTACTCGACGTGTTTGGCACCGAACCTCTGGCGCGGGAGAGCCCGTTGTGGGAGATTCGATCAGTCCTGCTGACGCCGCATGTTTCTCCGGTCTCCCCTCGGCGATTCTGGGAGCGCGAGCTGGCGCTGTTTTTCGATAACTGGCGTCGCTACATCGCCGGTCAGCCACTGCGGAACGTGGTCGACAAGCACGAAGGGTATTGAGCCATGGAAAACATTATCAAGGCGGCGGTCGAGCGAGGCGCGTCCGACCTGCACATCAAGGCAGGCGACGTTTTTCGTGCGCGCATTGACGGCAAGCTCATAGCGCTCACCAAGCAGGCGCTCACGCCCGAGCAAACGCGCGCCATCGCACTCAAGCTCATTCCGACGGAAGAGGATCGCGCGCGCATCGACAAGCTCCAGGACTTCGACTGCTCGTGGGGCGCGGCAGGCATCGGGCGCTTCCGTGTGAACATTCTCCGGCAGCGGTCGAGCTTCATGATCGTCATGCGCGTCATTCCGTTCGACGTGCCCAACTTCGAGAAGCTGAAGATGCCGCCCGTCCTCGCGAAGATCGCGGCTTCGGAGCGCGGCATGGTGCTGGTGACCGGAGTCACGGGTTCGGGCAAATCGAGTACCATGGCCGCGATGATCAACTACATCAACGCCCACGAAAACCGTCACATCCTCTCGCTCGAGAATCCCATCGAGTTTCTGCACCGTGACATCAAGTCATCGGTGACACAGCGCGAGATCGGCACGGACACCGAGAGCTTCCGCATGGGCCTGCGGGCTGCCCTGCGCCAGGATCCCGATGTCATCATGATCGGCGAGCTGCGTGATGCGGAGACCATCGATACGGCCATGAAGGCGGCGGAAACAGGCCACCTCCTCATTTCGACGTTGCACACGCCGGATGCCCAGAGCACGATCATGCGCATTATGGCGATGTTTCCGCCCGAGGAGCAGGACGTGGTGCGGACGCGACTGGCCGATTCACTCACCGCCGTGGTCTCTCAGCGATTACTGCCGAGGGCGAGTGGCGGCGGGCGAGTGGCGGCGGCGGAGATCATGGTGGTGACCTCCACCATTCGGGATCTCATTCTCGATGCGGGCCGCACCACGGAGATCCGCGAGTATATCGCCGAGGGGCGCGAACAGTACGGAATGCAGACCTTCGACCAGCACCTGGCGGACCTCGTCCAGTCGGGCGACGTATCCTTCGAGGTCGCGCTCGCGAATTCTTCGCGGCCGTCGGATTTCGAGCTTCAGATGCGGACGTTTCGCAGGATAACGAAGTCGGTCAAGGCGAGCGACGTAGCGGCGGCGTCTCCGGCGGCGGGGCCTGCGGCGGCGGCGAAAGCCGCACCGCCCGCCAATCCCGCGATGGACGGGATGCAGT
>JBKJRV010000161.1:0-2598 GCA_046593115.1 Gemmatimonadaceae bacterium | reverse complement strand
TCACGCGTACGGAGTTCCTGGATGCGGTGTGCGTCAAGGCTAATATCCCCGCCGACGCGTGGCGGGAGCCAACGACTCGATTGCAGACATTCACCGCCGAAGTCTTTGGGGAAGCGCGGTGAGCGACTGGTTCGAGAACTGGTTCGGCGAGGAGTACATCGCGCTCTATCCGCACCGCGATGAAGCGGAGGCGCGCGTCGTCGCGACGCTCATCGCGGATCACGTGGGGCTACCCAACACCGCGCGCGTGCTCGATCTGGCTTGCGGGGCGGGTCGTCATCAGCGGGAGCTGTGTGACCACTGGTGGACCGTGGGCCTGGATCTGTCGCCGGCGCTTTTGCGGATTGCGCGCTCCGAGAGTCGCACCAATCCGCTCGTTCGCGTGGATATGCGTCGGTTGCCTTTCGCGACGGGCTCGCTGGACATGGTGGTGAATCTCTTCACGAGCTTCGGCTACTTCCGTGATGACCAGCAGCATCGGGTCGTCATCGACGAGGTGGCACGGGTCATCTGTTCGCGCGGTTGGTTCGTGCTCGATTTCCTCAACGCGCCGCAGGTGCGCGCGACGCTCGTGCCCTTCGACCGTCAGCAGGTCGGGTCGCGCGTTATCGAACAGGAGCGCGAGATTTCGACGGATGGACGCTATGTCAGGAAGACCATCACGCTGCTCGACGAGGACCGCACGTTCGTGGAGCGTGTTCGGCTGTTCGACCCCGAGGAGCTGGGCGCGTTGTTGACCTTGGCCGGGTTCGAGGTCGATGCCGTCTTTGGTGATTACGACGGACGACCCATCGATCCGATGACGGAGCGCGCGATCTTCTTCGCGCGTCGCCGATGACAGGCGTGCGAACGCGGACCGAGTCACTCGGCGGGTCGCCCCTGATCGCTGCGGCGCTCGCGTCCCGGACACCGGCCGGCTGGTACCACCCCGTTCCCCGATCGGCGTCGGAGTGGCGGGAGCGCGTTGAGACCGTGCGGAAGGAAACCGGCACCGCGCGCTGGTTCACCGCCCTGGAACCGGCGTTCAACGCCCGGGGCGCGGCACTCGAGCGACTGCAGCGCAGTGCGTCGGGTGCGGGAATCGTCATCACGACGGGACAGCAGCCAGGCCTGTTTGGTGGCCCGCTGTACGCCATCAGCAAGGCGCTCAGTGCGCTCGCCTTCGCCGATGAGCTGCAACGTGCCACGGGAGTTCCGGTGGCCCCTGTGTTCTGGGCGGCCACGGACGACGCAGATATCGCGGAGGCCAGCACCACGAGTATCGCCGGAACGGGGGGTGCACAGCTGCTTCGGCTGGACACCGTTGCCCCGCCGGGCGCGCCGCTCGCGAATATCCCCCTGGGTGACGTTGCCGCCGCGTTCTCGGTGCTTGCGGATGCCGTCGGTTCCGGATCGCACTACCGCTATCTCGAGTTCGTGCGGGCCGCATACGTGCCCACGGCAACCGTTGGTGATGCGTACGTGCAGCTCATGCGTGCGCTGCTGGAGGAGGTCGGTATCGCCGTGCTCGACGCGTCCCACCCTGCGGTGCGCGGCGCGGCCGATAATCTGCTGCGACAGGCGCTGCGCTCCGGACCGGCGATCGACGCGGCATTGCAGGAGCGTCACGCCGCCATTGTGAGCGCCGGATGGACACCGCAGGTCGCGCTGGTGCGCGGGCTGTCGCTGGTATTCACCACAGAGCAGGGAATCAAGCGTCGGCTGCCGCTCAAGGAAGCGGAGGGCGCGGTGACCCAGGCGGAGCGCGGGGCACTCTCACCCAACGTGCTGCTGCGTCCCATCGCGGAACGCGCGATGCTACCGACGGCCGCATACGTCGCCGGACCAGGCGAGCTCGCGTACTTTGCGCAACTCTCCACGGTTGCCGACACACTGGGCGCCGAGCCGCCGCTCGTGTTACCGCGATGGTCCGGGACGGTGATCGAGCCGCACATTGGACGACTGCTGGAGCGCTATCAGCTCGAGATCGATGATCTGCGTGACCCCCACGCCGCGGAGACTCGGCTTGCGCGCGCGGCCTTGCCACGTGACATCGTGGATGCACTGCAGTCGCTCCGAGGCGATGTTGCGGCGCGTTTGACATCTCTGGAAACCAACCTTCCTGGTGCGAGCGCACTGCTCCCTGCGGCGGTGCTCGAAGGGGCGGGCCGCACACTCCAGCATCGCGTGGATCGCCTGGAGCGCCGATTTATGGCGGCGCAGAAGCGTCAGTCCCAGGCGGCGCTCTCCGATATCGCGACGGCTCGGGGTGCACTCTATCCCAACGGAAAGCGCCAGGAACGTGCACTCAACGCCATCCCCATGTTGGCGCGACACGGGCCGGCGGTGCTCGACAGTATGCTGGATGCTGCGCGGGCTCATGCCCGCGCGGTGCTGACCGGCGGCGCCTCACCGCCCGGCAAGCGCGATGATTCCGCCGTTGCCGACGCCGCAGCGCGTTAGCGTTTCGCGAACGCCCGCCTTTCTCGTCGGGCTGGGCATTTTTGCGAGCCGGGTGACCGGTCTCGTGCGACAGAGCGTCTTCGCGCATTTCTTTGGCACCTCTGAAGCTGCGGCTGCGTTCACGACCGCACTGAAGATTCCGAACTTTCTCCAGAA
>JBKJRV010000010.1:0-4133 GCA_046593115.1 Gemmatimonadaceae bacterium | reverse complement strand
AAGGGATGGCATAGGGTCCGCGTCGCCGCGAACCGTTTGCAACAACGCGGGCATCCGGAAAGGCCGCAATCGCGGCACGTGGGCCCACATAGTCGAACCCGGTGACGCGCAACACAGCGCTGTCGGCAGATTCGCGATGAGAAACAGCGATGCGCTGCGGCCGGAGCGGGCTGTACGGAAAACGCAGAGCACCCAGTCCGACCGCAATGGCTCCCATGACGATGAGGCCGAGCCCAACCCGGCCTGAGAGGCGGTCGGTGTGCAGGAGCGCAATGGGAATGGTAAACAGCATGATCGCAACCAGCGCCACGATGCACGACATGACAACGTCATAGGGAACGGCGAGGGGCATGCGGCCACCGATCGACCGGAATTCGAGCAGGAGAATAGCTGCCTGCATCGTCAACATGGCGCCCGGTACCAGCGTGATAGCCGACAGTGGCCTCCACCGCGCGGCGAGGTGGGCGTACATGATCAGTCCCACCGCCGCCGGTGCGACCCACCAGAGAAACAGGTAGCCCGACCCAACGCCGAAGAGAGCCAGAAGCACCAGAGGAATCGTCATGAAGAGCAGGGCACCTGCCCACATACTGGCGACGGCGGCGTCCGGGCTGAGCCGGTGGCGACTCGCAATCCAACTGTGCATCGCGAACAACGGGGCGAGGGCGAGCGCCCCATAGCCCGCAAAAGGAAGCACTGGGTGCGCGAACCAACTGTGTGGTCTGCCGGCGGCGAGCGCGGCCACCAGCGCCGCGAGGATCGCCAGTGCGAGGCCGAGTAGCCACGCAATCACGGAGATGCCGGCGCTGGCCGCAATGTCCGCAAGACGCAATGAGAGTTTGCGGCGGGCACTGATGACGGCTCCAACCGCAAGCACGGCAGTGAACAGCGCCAGGATCAGTGCCGTGCTCTGCTCATACGCGAGCATGGTGACGCCCAACAGGTCGTAGTACACCGCCCGGCGCGTGAGCGGGCCGGCCGGGATCTCGCCGTCCGCGAGCGCGCGGGTCAGGGCCAGCGCGTTCGCACCCATGTGCTGGACGCTGCCACGCGCCGTATTCCAGGTGCGATCGAGCTGCGTGTGATACGCGTACCCATTTCGATAGAACGCGATGTCGACCCCGGGCACGTGAGCGCTGTCGCGATAGACCTCGAAATCCGTGGACGACGGAATGGCACCAGACTGAAAAATGTCCTGGCCGAGGACGGTCCCGTACGGGTGAGGCACCGAGCGCGCGTACCGCTTCGCGAGCCAGGCATGTCCCGGCCCGGTTTGAAAGAGCAGCGACTTGTTCGCTGTGCCGGCGCTCTCGAGGTCAATGAATACGCGCACCTCACGCATCCATGGATGGCGCAGGAATCCGTGTGCGCCAAGCAGACCCTGTTCCTCGGCGCCGTTGATGTTGAAGATGACGCTGCGGGGCAGTTTGGGAGACGCGGCGATATTCGCCGCCATCTCGAGCATCGAGGCGACCGCAACGCCGGCGTCGACGGCACCGACGCTCGACGCAGGCGAGTCGTAGTGACTGGAGACGAGGACGGCGTCACGGGCGCGCCCGGGAATTCGAATGAGAAGGTTTTTGGTGCGGTATGCGACGAGCGTTCCCGGCTGATTGCTTCGGAAGCCGGTGACATCCTGTATCTCGACCTCCGCCCCGGGAATGGCACGTGCACGGTCGGCCAGCCATGCGAGCGCGCGATCCGCACCGGGGGTTCCGGTCACGCGAAGTCCAATGGTGTCGGCGAGCATCGACAACGTCGGCCACGCGCGTTCCGCTGAAAATTCGGTAGCCGGGACACTCGCGGGGCGGGCGACCGGAACGCGTTCACTCCACAGGACGCTGAGCGCGATCAGCACTCCGGCAACCAGCAGTCCCGTCCAGCTCGCACGTATTCTCATCGGGAGAACTTCCGCCGTGCGTTGGCCAAGTCAACCACATGAATGCACGAAGCCGCCGGGGAATCCGGCGGCTTCGTGTATTCACCAGCCCAACGAGACGCGTGAGAACAGGTCGAGAGGATCAGCCGGGGCGATTACCTGCCGCCGGGGCAGCTCACTGACTTCGTCTCGAGATTGAGTGTGCAGGCGCGATCTCCGATCAGAAGCGGAACGCTCGACGTCCCGTTGAAGGTGACCAGCGCGCGCCGAGTCACCGTGCGGGTTCCAGACTGCACCCCATCAAATGTTGCGGTCGATGACATGTTGTGAACAATGGTTCCCGACTTGGGCCACGGATTTTCGGGACGTGGAAGTGCGAAGACAACGTTCGTCGTCGTATCCTTCGAAGTCGTGACGTAGGTGCGAGTGCCCCGCTCTCCCATTGTCGTGCTGTTGTGTGAACTGCTTCCCGTGCCGTTCCAGGTCCGCTGGGTCTCTGCGCCCGCGAGACCGCTCAGCGTATTGTTGCGCTCGCGCGCAATGGTGGCGGTCATATGCTCACGCGTAATCGTACCGCTGAGGGACATCTGGAAATTGATGCTCGCCGTGGTAACCGAATCGAATCGTGGCTGTAGCGCATTCGCGGCATCGTAGAACGCGAAGCTGCGTGTGTGCGTCAGCCCGTTCTCGGTGGTTGTCGTGCAGGTGTGGCGGCCGTCGGCGCCAAGAGGGCAGTCGTTGGGGCCAGCCGGCGTGGCACCGGCGGTGCCGGCAGTTCGGCCAAGGCTCATTCCATCGAATGCGCCCCCAACGAGAAAGCTGACATCGGTGGCGATCCCTTCGGCCGCGGAGATAGCGAGGTCGGCGGTGGCCTGGTCGTCACTGACGGCGGGGGCGGGCGCATTCGAGTCACTGCATGCTGCCAGCGCGATAGCCAGACAGGCGGCCGAAAGCACTCGCGAAAAGGACGGTGAACGCATGGTGCATCTCCTGTAGGTGAATTCCGGTCATTTCGATCACGTTCTCGGGCGGTAGACGCCCGGGCCACCCCGCCGTTAAGGCCAATTGAGCCGGGAGGTTATTCTTCGGAAGACCTCCCATCCAAGCTTCCGCTATCCTTGCACTGGACACCTACTTCGCCCTACATCCCCGCATGACGTATTACCCACGAACCAAGATCGTCTGTACGCTCGGCCCCGCCTCGAATTCGCCCGAGGTGCTGCGGGACCTGATGCAGGCCGGGTTGAATGTGGCCCGCGTCAACTTCTCACACGGTACGCATGACCAGCATGCGTCGCTGATCGCCACGATTCGCCAGGTGGCAGCGGAGCTGGGGCGGCCGGTGGCCATCCTCGGTGATCTGCAGGGGCCGCGCATTCGGATCGGCGACTTGGCCGCGCCCAGAATGCTCGTCGAAGGATCGGATGTTACGCTCGTGGCGGAGGAGCACGCCGAGGGCGATGAGATTCCAGTGACGTACGACAAGCTCGCCGATGACGTAAAGGTCGGCGATCGGATTCTCATGGATGATGGGTTGCTCGAAGTCATGACTCTGGAGGTGCGGGCTCCCCGCATACGCGCGCGCGTCGTGCACGGCGGAGAGCTGCGAAGACACAAGGGGCTGAACCTGCCCGGCGTCCATGTCTCGGCACCGTCCATCACCGCGAAGGACGAAGAGGACATCCGGTTCGCGATCAGGCAGGGCGTGGAATATCTCGCGCTCAGCTTTGTCCGGCGTGCGGAAGACATCGAACAGCTTCGCCAGATGTTGCCGCCCGACATCCTGATCATCGCAAAGATCGAGAAGGACATCGCGCTGCGGAACATCGACAGTATCCTGCGCGCCGCGGACGGCGTGATGGTGGCGCGGGGCGATCTCGGAGTGGAGCTCCCGTTCGAGGAGGTTCCGCTCGCGCAAAAGCGGATCATCGCGCTCGCGAACCGTCTGGGCAAGCCCGTGATCACGGCAACGCAGATGCTCGAATCGATGGTGGTGCACGCGCGACCGACACGCGCCGAGGCGAGTGATGTCGCCAACGCGATCCTCGATGGGACGGACGCGGTGATGCTCTCGGCCGAGACGGCAACGGGGGCATTCCCACGGCTCGCCGTGGCGGCGATGACGCGGATCATCACGGAAGTGGAGGCGCATCCCATCGACCCCCCGCCGGAGTACATCGCACTGCGTCCACGGGAAGGGCCCGTCAAGACGGAGCTGGCGATTGCGGTGGCGACCGTAGCTGCAACGCGCATG
>JBKJRV010000002.1:0-4597 GCA_046593115.1 Gemmatimonadaceae bacterium | reverse complement strand
CGTTCCGCATCGCGGGAAACGCAACGAGCCCGCCTGGGTCTCGTTCACCGTCGCGAAGCTCGCTGCTGTTCGCGGCGTCACCGTCGAAGCGCTCGGCGAACAAACGCTTGCCAACGCAAAGCGCTTCTTTCACTGGTAAGTTTCCCGATCCACCGACCCACTGACCCACTGACCCACCGAGCCAACCGTGCCCAACCGCATCGTCCATTCCGACAAGGCCCCCGCCGCCATCGGCCCGTATTCGCAGGCGATCATCAGCAACGGTCTCCTCTTCACGGCCGGTCAGATTGCCCTCGATCCCGTGTCGGGACAAGTCGTCGCTGGCGGCGTGGCGGAGCAGGCCGAGCAGGTGTTGAAGAACCTGACCGCGGTGCTCGAAGCCGGCGGCACGTCATGGTCGAACGTCGTCAAGACGACGGTGTTCTTGAAGGACATGCGGGATTTCCCCACAGTGAATGAGGTTTATGCGCGCATGGTCGGCGATGCCCGGCCGGCGCGTTCCACCGTCGCGGTGACCGGCCTCCCCCGCGACGTGCTGGTCGAGATCGAGGCCATCGCCACCGTCACCACGAAATGACCGACGAGATCGCGGGCGCGCACACGAGAGACGAGCTGTTTCGTCTCACGGCGTTCGCCCGCTGCGCTGGTTGAGCCGCCAAGCTGGGTCCGGGTGACCTCACGCGTGCTCTGAGCGGACTGCCTGTCCAGTCCGACCCCCGTCTGCTCGTCGGTCGCGAGACCTTCGATGACGCGGGGGTCTTCATGCTGTCCGACGATCTCGCGCTCGTCCAAACCGTGGATTTTTTCGCGCCCATCGTCGACGACCCGTATCTGTTCGGTCAGATCGCCGCCGCCAACGCGCTGTCCGACGTCTATGCGATGGGCGGCACGCCGATGACGGCGATGAACATCGTCGGCTGGCCGATTGCGCAGCTCGACGTGGCGATTCTTGGCGAGATCCTCCGCGGCGGCCAGGACAAAGTGCATCAGGCCGGCGCCCTCATCGTCGGCGGTCATACGATCATCGACGAGGAAGTGAAGTACGGCTTGTCCGTCACCGGGCGCGTGCATCCGAAGCAGATCCTCAGCAACGCCGCGGCAAAACCCGGCGATCAGCTGGTCCTCACCAAGCCGATTGGCACTGGCCTGCTCGCGACGGCGATGAAGCAGGGGACGTTGTCGCCCAGCGCGGCAAAGATCCTGTATGCCAGCATGACCCAACTCAATTCGCACGCTGCCGAAGTCGCCGTCCGACTCGGCGCCCGGTGCGCGACGGATGTCACCGGCTTCGGACTCCTCGGTCACGCGTATCATCTGGCGACGGCAAGCGAGGTCACGCTCGTCATCGATCGGACGAAAGTGCCCCTGCTGCCCGACGCCCGATCGCTCGCGGCTGGCGGGCTTCGCACCGGTGGCCTCGAGCGCAATGCGGCGTACCTCGAGTCGAGGATCACGTGGGGTCCGTCCGACGAGACGGACAAGGCGATCCTTCAGGATCCACAGACGTCTGGTGGCCTGCTCGTCTGCGTGCCTCGGGCTGCGCTCGCCGAGTATCTTTCGACCGTGGATGATGCCGTGCACATCGGAGAGATCACGTTACACGGGACCGGTCGCGTGATGATCGTGTAGCAACGGGAGTGGATGCGGCCTGGTGGCCGTCTCGGTCTTCAAAACCGCATGCGACCCGACTTGCGTCGGGTTGGGTGGGTTCGATTCCCATGCACTCCCGCCACACAGTCATCCGGCTCGACTCTCGCATGATCGGACTTACGTGAACCACTCGAACCAGTTCGCACGGCTGGCCCTGTTGCTGGCGGTGTTCATAGCGCGCCCCGCGGCAGGCCAGGCCGACTCGGTGCTTCTGAACCTCTCGCCCACCGCGGCCGCCGACTCGCTGCGTCCTCCCGTTCCGCCCGGCCGCGCCTTCCTGCAGTCGCTGCTGTTGCCCGGGTCCGCTCAGAACCGGCTCGGCCGCCATCGGGTTGGCGCCGGCATCATCGGCGTCGAGGTCATGTCGATCGCGATGATCCGCGAATCCGGCGCCGACGTGCGCGAAGCGCGTCGCCAGCGGGGCGACTCACTGATCCTCTCGTACGTCGATGCGAATGGGGTGAAGCTTCCGACGCCGGTGCTCGAGCGCCGGCGGTTCGCCGATGAAGAAGTGTCGTCGCGGCGCAGTCATGTCGAGGACTGGATCGCGCTGCTCGTCGCCAATCACCTCTTCGCCGCGGCCGATGCGTTCGTGGCCGCGAGTCTGTGGGATGTGAATGCCCGCGTGACCCTCACTGGCAATCGCAGTCGATTCGTCGTGATGGCGCAGTTTCCATGGTAGCCCCGCGGGATGCCGCGATTGGCGTCTTCGACTCGGGCATTGGCGGGCTGACGGTCGCGGATGCAATTATCCGCCAGCTTCCCTCGGAAAGCGTCGTGTACTTCGGAGACACCGCGCGGGTGCCCTATGGCCCGAAGAGTCCTGACACCGTGCGTCGCTACAGCCAGGAGATCGCCGAGTTTTTGCAGTCACAGGGAGTCAAGGCCATCGTCATCGCGTGCAACACCGCGACCGCGCACGCCCTTGCCACCCTCCGCGAGAAATTCCCCTTTCCCGTCATTGGTGTCGTCGAGCCGGGCGCCCGCGCCGCGGTGAAGGCCACGAAATCCAACCGCATTGGGGTCATCGGTACCGCCGGCACGATCAAGTCCGGCGCGTATGAACGCGCCATCCGCGCGCTGAATCCCGACGCCATCATTACCGCGCGCGCGGCGCCCCTCCTGGTGCCGCTGGTCGAGGAGGGATGGAACGATCATCCGGCGTCGCACCTGATCGTCGAGGAATACCTGCAGCCGTTCATGGCCGCCGACGTCGACACGCTGGTGCTCGGATGCACGCACTACCCGCTGCTGAAGCCCGTCCTCGCTGGGGTCCTCGGCGCGCGCGTCCAGCTGATCGACAGCGCCGCCGAAACCGCCGCCGAAACGGCGCGGACACTCGAGGACAAGGGACTCGCGACGACCGATGGCCACGAGGTGACGCACCGCTTCATCGCCTCGGACGATCCGCTGATGTTCCTACAGCTCGGCCAGCGGTTTCTCGGTGGAACGATCGAGGGCGTCGAGGTCCGCACTCTCGGATGATCCGTTCCACTCACGAAGCGCAATGCGCCCGGGAGTGACGCGCAGGTACGTCGCGCGATCGAGCCACGACCCCGCGTTCGCGTAGATCTGTGTCGGCGACATCCGCTCGAGTGCCGGCACGTGGGAGTGGCCGTACACCAACAGCTCGATGTCGGGTCGCGTCGCGAGCATTTGGGTCGCGGCATCGCGCAGTCCCTGGCCTTTGTCCCGCGAGGTATAGTTTCGGCTCGCGTTCGAGCTGCCACCGGCGAGCGGTGTCGCGAGATCGGGGTGGAGCCAGCGAAACGCCCTGATCGCCAGCTTGTTTCGCAGCAGCCGGCGGAGGGCGCGGTATCCCTTGTCTTCGTCCGGCCGCAGGCCGTCGCCATGCTCGACCCGGGTCTTCCATCCGCCGATCTCGCCCTCCCATGGGTCCAGCCGGTAGTCGATTCGGACGTCGCGGGACAGCACGTCGCCGCCCCAGCAATCGTGATTTCCGGCGACCATCAGCACCGGGATGCCTTCATCTCGCAAGTCAGCGATGGCGGCGAGAATCCGGTAGCTCGATCGGGGGATGACCGTCTTCCACTCGAACCAGAACTCGAACAGGTCCCCATTGATGACCACGGAGCCGGCCGACTCCCGGCAGTGCTTGAGGAAACTCAGCACCCGATCGTGCACGTCCCCCGGGGCGAAGCCAAGGTGTGCGTCGGAGAAGACGTAGGTGGGGGTCGGTAGCACGCAGGTGAGTTTACCGATGCCGAGGGCGTTTACAAAGCGCCAGTGATTACCTTCGCTGCAGGGACCACCGAGACCAATGCCGCTTCCGCCCACAGAAATCGAATTTCGCGTCCGCTACGTCGAGACCGATCAGATGGGTGTGGTGTATCACACGAACTATCTCGTCTGGTGCGAGATGGGTCGGACTGACTTCATTCGGTCCCGAGGAATGAGTTACGCCGACATCGAGCGAAGCGGCACCATGCTCGCGGTCGCGGATCTCGACGCCCGCTTTCACGGAGCCGCTCGGTATGAGGAGCTCATTCGCGTTCAAACCACGCTCGCCGATTTACGGTCCCGATTCATGATGTTCGAGTACCTCATCACGAACGCCGACACCGGCGCCAAGCTCGTTACCGCGCGCACGTCGCTGGTGTCGGTCGATTCCTCAGGCAAGCCGCGCTCGCTGCCGCCGGAGATTCGCGCGCTGTTCGAGGAGCGCTGATGCAGAGTCGTTCTCGTGGACTCGTCATCGCGGTCGCGGCCATCGTGGTCGTGGCTTGCGCGCCACGCCTCAAGCCGCTCGGCGGAGAGGTCACTCCGGTCACGCTGCCTCGCACGGAAATCCAGCGCGGCTACCGGCAGATCACGTTCGACTGGGAATACTCCGATCAGGAGATGACTGGGAAGGGCAACGGTGTCGCCCGGATCGCGTCGCCGGACAGTGCCCGGTTGGACTTTTTCCTGGCCGGTGGATTCGCCG
>JBKJRV010000470.1:0-7285 GCA_046593115.1 Gemmatimonadaceae bacterium | reverse complement strand
CTGATGAACCTGCGGGTCGGTACCGCAAGCCTTGGGCTTCGCTTGCAGGTCGAACTCTTCCCCGATCCGAAGGAGCCGGATTGGCTGGCTCATGCAACCGTCATGGGGGAATCCGCTGCACCCGCTGCGGAGGCCGCGCTTTCCGAGTTCATGGACCGCCGCCGCACTTATCGCAAGCGTTTCGCGCCACGCGAGGTAGATTCGGCGATGAGCGATCAGCTGGTCGAGGCGGCGAACGCGGAAGGCGCCTGGCTGCGGCCGCTTCTAACCGAGGAAGCCCGGCAGCAGGCCGCGACCCTCGTGGCCGAGGGCGATGCGGCGCAGTGGGCCAATCCGAGCTGGCGGCGTGAACTCGTCGCCTGGATGCACCCGCGCCGCCGCGGCGATGGCTTGACCGTCCCGGCGCTCGCAGCACCGGTAGCCCAACTCGTTGTTCGCACCTTCGACATGGGTGGCGGTGTGGGCGCCAAGGATCGAGAGCTTGCCGAAGCCTCCCCGCTGCTCGCGGTGCTCGGCACCGACAGGGACCGTCCGCGCGACTGGGTCCAGGCGGGCCAGGCGCTTCAACGCGTCCTGCTCGTCGCCTGCCAGCAGGGCCTGCAGGCGTCGTATCTCAATCAACCCATCCAGATCGCGTCGCTGCGGCCCAAGCTCCAGAACCTGGCAGGTGACGTTTCCCGCAGGTCCTTCTACGCCTCGGGCACCCCCTCGCAGAGGTTCCGAATTCGTCACGACGGCCGGTCGAAGATGTGATCGAGTGGGTAGATGAAAGGTGACGGCTGTCTGACAACCGGTTCCAGCGGACGGTGCTGTCGCGCCGCCGCTGAACCGGAGCAAATTGGGCCCACTCTTACAACCACGGGAAAGTCAGGAGAACACGATGAAAGATGGGCCGGCATCGCGGACAGGTCCGGGTCGAGCCACACCCGTACACCGGGCCGGAGGGGCACTACCTGATCGTGACATCGCCGAACGACTCGATGTATCGCCTCATCTTCGAGACGGACGGAAAGCACGTCGTCAGCTATCGTGCGGGGCTGCGTCCCGTGGTAGACTGGATCGAAGGCTGCTCCTGAGGGTCGTCGACGCGGTTGCGTGGCCGCGAATGCACGATTCTCGCTCCGCGAGCCTCCGCTCCTTGCTCGCGGCTGTGAAAGACGGGTAGCTTTTCTCCTCTCCTCACCTACCCGACAGTGCCCCTCCGCTCCATTCGCGTCGCTTCTCGACGCGGACCACGAGAGCGTCGTGGCACTTTTCAACTCACCGATGTCATGGCTACGATCGTGATCGCTCCGGTATCCAGCGCTCGTGCGAGGATCGCGACCGAATGACTGATCCCGAGCTACCGAACGAATCGGCAAACATCGCGCAGCTCGCTCGTGCCTCCGCTGCGCGCGCTCAGGACCGTCTCGCCGCGAATCTCGGGGTGAGCCGGGCGCGGCGCATCGAGACGGTCGTCGCGATGCTTGACAACAACGCCCGTCGGGCCCCGGGTTACTGGATCCAGCTCACACTCGCAACGGGAATCGCGACCCTCGGCCTGGTCCTGGACAGCACAGCTGTGATCATCGGCGCCATGTTGGTCTCGCCTCTCATGGGTCCCATCCTGGAGCTGGGGATGGGGTTTGCAGTCGGCTCGTCGCTCCTCGTGCTACGGGCGGCGCTCCGCGTCACGCTGAGCGCCGTCGTGGTGATCAGTGGCGCTGCGCTGCTGACCCTCGTGCTTCCCTTTCACGAGGTCACAGGAGAGATCGCTTCACGGGCGGCGCCCACTGCACTCGACTTGCTGGTCGCCGTGTTTTGTGCGCTGACAGCTGCGTATACCACCGTACGTCCTGGGTCCGACACCACTGCGGCCGCCGCCGGCACCGCGATCGGGATCGCGCTCGTGCCTCCGCTATGCGCTACCGGATTTGGACTTGGCACGGGGTCCGCCACAGTGGCGTCGGGGGCCGCGCTCCTTTTCACGGCCAACTTTTCGGCAATTCTCGTCTTCGCCGTCGTGAGCTTCCTGGCGCTCGGCTATGACCAGGTAGACGCAGCAACCCTCGAACACGATTTCCTGGAGCGTGACTCGACGCGCACCGAGCGGCTTGCCGAGCGCGCCCACGGTGTATTGCGCGCTGCCTTCGGCTCGCGTTATGGGCTGGCGATGCGGCTGTTCATCCCGCTGGTTTTTCTGGGATCCGTTTATGTTCCTCTCCGACGTGCCCTGGACGAGGTATCCTGGGAAGTGCGGGTCCGCGCGGGAATCCGTCGCATCCTCGTCGATGAGTCGGGACGAACGGTGCAGACATCGCTGGCGCTCGAGCGCCACACCGTGTCACTGCGGCTGCTGGTCGTGGGCTCGCCGGCCGAGGCGGCGGCGCTCCAGGCAAGGCTCGAGAAACGCATTGCGGCGGCGGCTGGGGTAACCCCTGCCATAGTGGTGATCGCGGTCCCTGATATGGCCGCGCTCGGGGCTGCCGAGGCGGAGGAATCGCGCGCCAAGGTTACGCCGGACATTGGCAGTTTGTCGAGCGCGGTTGCGGTCGCGATGAAGGGTTCGTGGCCAGCAGCCGCTGCCGGGCCACTCGCCGGCTGGCGGATAGAGCTCGGGCCTGGCGGCGAAGCGATCGTGGAGACTTACCATCTGGGAACGTCACTTGGGCGGGCAGGGGAGCAGCTCCTTGCCCGCGCGCTCTCGGCGCAGCTAGGCCGGCCGGTGCGCGTGGCTGATGTCGCTTTGCCATCGGAACGGCTCATCGCGGAACGGGGAGGAGAAGGGCCTTGGCTCGTCACCGCTGTTGGTGTGCTCGACGGTGTAGGGCGCGTGCAGGGATACGCCGCGTGTGTCGAGGGTCGCACGCGCCCGAACGGCCGAACCGCGATCATCGACCGGCATGTTCTCACGGCCCTCGAGGCGACGCCGCTGGCGCGAGCCGGGCATCTTGCCGTCACGAGGGGACCTTTGTGGTCGGTCCGGGTCGCAAAAACGACGTGCGACTCGACGACCGTGCCGAAGCCTGACAGTGCACGCCCGCGGGCGGAGCTGGTCGTTCCGTCGCAACCTCCGACGCCGGACTGATCGCCGATTACGCGCTGGTGGATGGAGTGGGCGGCGGGCTCGCCGGCGCGGCGAACCAGCGGTCGCGCGGCACGACCGCTGGCGTCGGCGGGTCGGCCTCGTAGTGCGGCGAGAGGATCTGCACGCCGAACTCGTTGAATGCATCGACGATCTGCTCATGCAGCTCCGACAACACGCGGGACCGCGATGATGGCACGTCGAGGCGCGCGTTGAGCTGGTACTCCACATAGAAGTCGGAGAGCGCGGTCTTGAGAACGAAGGGCGCCGGTGTCGCGCGAAGTCCCGCGGTGCGCGACACCGCGAGCAGCAGTAACCCTTCAACCTGCCGCCAGGGTACGTCGTAGCCAATCGTCACCGCGGTATGCACGATGACTCCCTCGCTCTCACTCAATCGTGAGTAGTTCTTGACGTTCGCGCCGACCACCACCGCGTTGGGGATTGTCACTTCCTCCTGCTTCGTGGTACGAATCTTCGTGGAAAGCATGCCGAGCATGGTCACCGTGCCCTCAACGTCGCCGATGCGCACATAGTCGCCCGGCTTGAGCGCACGCGAGTACATGAGCACTAGTCCGCTCATCCCCTGGCTCACAACGCCTGACGAGCCGAGCGAGAGCACGACGCCCGCGAAGACGCTCACTCCCTTGAAGACGTCGCTGCCACTGCCCGGCAGATACGGATACGACAGGACGATCGCAAACAGCCAGAGCAGTGCGATCACGATGCGCTTCGTGGGGTTTGCCGTCTCCGCATGGACCCAGGGCACATCGACGCTACCCCCCTCGACGGCGTCGAAGAAGCCGCCGATAAGCCGGCCCAGCCACCGCGTACCAATGACGATGAGGACGACGACGAAGAGACCAGGGATCGCACGCGCCGCCGACAGAGCGAGGTGGCGAGTCGTCTCGCCCAGGTAGGTCCCCAGGGCCTCGCCCCAGGGACGGGTGTAGGGGAAGCGGGTGAGGACGTAGGCCAGCCACAGGTAGGCGGCGAAGAGGCCTGCGGCCCAGAACGCAAGGTCCGCGAGCCGTCGGAGCACCGTGAGAACGCTGTTTGCCGAGAGCAGGGTGAACCCGCCAACGGCGAGCTCGGGGAGCCGGCGCTGCGCCCGCTCCGGCAGCAGCACGAGCACGCGTCGCCGCAGCCATCGAATGAGCCGGATCGCGATCAGGAATGCGATCGTCGCCGCCCCTGCCAGGCCTCCGGCCCACAGCAGGTGACCCAGACTGCGTTCCTCGCGCTCGGCCGCGAGGGCGTCGCGCAGCCGCGTGGCGGCGATCGCCGCTGCCGCGGGGAGCGTCTGGTCGGCGAGCGTATCCGCGTCGGCAGGGGTGAGCGTGAACACCCCGACGTCGCCGATAAGGATGAGCACCCCCTGCGAGATGGGGCGGGTTGAGACGCTGTCCGAGCTTTGGCGATTCGCAAATACGTCGATGCGGCGCGCGGCGGCGAGCGCGCGCTCGGCCGGCTGAACCGCGCCGATCGGTGCGCGAAAGACGGCGACTGTGCGGTTGTGGATGATGAGCGCCGCGGTATCCGCGGGGACGGAAACGCTTGCAGGCAGCGGGGCTTGCGCTGGGAGCGGAACGCCGCTGGCCAGTAACGCGATGGCGCCCGCCATGAGCCCGCAGAGCGCCCGGACGACTATTCGTGTGGGATTCTTCACCGTGAAACGAACGCTGAGGCAGGGGCGCAAGTCAACTACCGTTCGCCACCGTCCACGAGCGGAGCCGGGTTCGCACGTTGCGCTACATCCTGCCGTTATCATTGTTCCGGTCGCTGCCGCATCTGGCGATGGTGATGTGTGGGGTCTCGCCGACGGAGGAGAGGGAATGAGGGAGGAAGTGCAAACATCGCTGGGCCGGCTGCTGAACGTGCCACTCTTCACGCTCGGGCAAACGTCCGTCACGATCGTGACACTCGCCGTATTCGGGCTGCTCCTGCTCGCGACAGCAGTGCTGTCGCGGGTGGCACAACTTGGAGTTCACCGGGGGCTTATCCGTCGCGGGAACACGGACGAGGGAACGGCGGCCGCCGTCGCGCGGCTCGTGACCTACGCGGTCGTCGCGATCGGACTCGTGGTCGCTCTGGGAACGCTGGGCGTGAACCTCGCCGCTCTGGTCGCCGCGGGGGCGTTCTTTGCCGTCGCCCTCGGCTTCGCGATGAAGAACATCGCGGAGAATTTCGTCGGGGGCATCATCCTCCTCACGGAACGAACGATCAAGCCCGGGGACATCCTCGAGGTGGAAGGACGAGTGGTTCGCGTCACGCGCATGGGACTTCGCGCGACGGTCGCCCGCTCACGCGACGATGAGGACATCATCATTCCCAACGCGGCGCTTGTGATGAATACCGTGACGAACTACACGCTTCGCGACCCGCTGTTTCGCCTGCGGGCGACGGTCGGTGTCTCCTACGGAAGCGACATCGCGCTGGTGATGCAAACCCTTCGCGCCGCCGCGCTCGCTCTACCCTGGCGGGTGCCCGATCGTGACCCGCGAGTGCTGCTCACGGGCTTTGCCGATTCGGCAGTCACATTCGAGATCCAGGTCTGGACGCACGATCCGTGGGGCGCTCGCGTTGCCACGTCCGCACTCAACGAGGCTATATGGTATGGCCTTCAGGGTGCTGGCGTGACCATCCCCTTCCCGCAGCTCGATGTGCACGTGCGGTCAGCGCCGTCGGCCCGGCAGCCGGAGTAGCAGCCACTTGGCGTCGCAGAGACCGGAGACCGCCGTCGCCAGACAAATCAGGACTGCTGCCCGCCACGTTCAATACGAAGCGCCTGCACGTCGGCGCGCAAGCCGGCAATCTCGGTCCGCAATGCCTCGAGGGATGCCTGTTCGGCGATCTCGGCATCGTCACGCCCCGCGTCGGTGCCGATGAAGAACGAGGCGAGTGCAGCGGTGACGTAACCGAACATCGCAAACGCATAGAGGCCGAGGAGAAGGCAGAGGATCCGCCCGGCCCCCGTCCGGGGCCAGTAGTCGGTCCCCATCGTCGTCATGATTGTCCCGGTCCACCAGAGCGCCGTCGCGAAATCCGGGAGCGCTTGGCCATCCGGAAGCTCACGCTCGAAAGCGTACAGGCCTGCGGCACCGAGCAGGGTCACGATCAGCGTCAGCGTGACGACGTACCCGAGGCCGCGTCGGCTCATGCTGCGCCCCAGTGCATGTATCGTCCGGTTGAGCGAACTGACGACCCGGACGAGCCGGAGCCCCCGAGCCGCCGGCGCGAATCGTACGACCCTGGCCACGCGCGCGATCCGGAGCACACGGAGCGCGGGGACCAGCAGCGAGAGCGCCGCAAGCCAGTTCTGTCGCAGGTACCGTATCCTGTCGGGAGCGAGCCCGAACCGAAGCGCGAAGTCGAGAATGAACACGATCCAGATGGCCGTGGAGAGCATCGCGAGGATGGACGACAGACCACGGGTGAGCTCGAGCAGCAGGAGCACGAGCCAGAGCAGGCCGAGCAGCTGTATCGGCCGTTCGAGCCACGCCTCGAGATCTGCGAGCGCTTCCCATCGCTCCCGGCGATCGTTGGTATTCAGCGTCATGTGATCCGGAGCAGCGTCTGACGTGCACTCGCGACGTCATCGGCGAGGGAGGCCCGGAGTGTCAGCCGTTGACGTCTTTTCATGTTCGAAACTCGCAGAGGCGTATCTCACGTGGTATCGGGTAGATTGGCTCGATGGGCAGATCGTATGCCGGTTCGCGACACGTACCCGTCCGGCCCTTGCATGACCGACCTGATGAATCATCGCAGAACCAGTATTTCATGACGACCACGACTGCATCTCCCGCGGAAGCCGACACGCCTCCTCCGCTCGCCGAGCGAGTGTTGCGGCCCTTCCAGCAGTTCGCGCGCACGGAATCGTCCGGGGGCATCGTCCTCATGGTGTGCACCGCGCTGGCGCTCGTATGGGCCAACTCGCCGTGGTCCGAAAGCTACTTCCACCTGTGGGAGCAAACGCTCACGATCGGCACGGCGGGGTTCGGGCTCACC
The DNA here is from genome assembly GCA_046593115.1 of Gemmatimonadaceae bacterium. Taxonomy (GTDB): domain Bacteria; phylum Gemmatimonadota; class Gemmatimonadetes; order Gemmatimonadales; family Gemmatimonadaceae; genus JBKJRV01. Next base: position 216 of record JBKJRV010000470.1, on the reverse strand, counting down.
GAGACGCTGCATCACTGGATCAATGACGGCCTCATGGCGGTGTTCTTTTTCCTTGTCGGGCTCGAGATCAAGCGCGAGATGCTCGTCGGCGATCTGGCCTCGGTGCGGAAGGCGGCTCTCCCGATCGCCGGCGCGATTGGGGGAATGATCGTCCCGGCTGCCCTCTACATGGCATTTAACGCGGGCGGCCCTGGCGCAGCCGGATGGGCAATTCCG
>JBKJRV010000319.1:0-22420 GCA_046593115.1 Gemmatimonadaceae bacterium | reverse complement strand
TTGCCCGCGAGATTGCCGGTCCAGAGGCGACGGCTCGTGCCGCTCGTCTTGCGGACCCTGATTATCCGTACAGCGACTAGTCGGGACGCTATCGGATGCCGGGCCCTCGATCCGGATTCTCCACCGGAATGCCCGGACTGGGCTGACCCGGAGGAAGGGGCACTTCGCGGACGGGGGGCCCCGGATCGTGCCACGGCGCGGGATTCGGCGATGGAGCAGGTTGCGGAGGACCACCCGGGGCGGGTTGCTCGGCGATGATCGCGGGAGAAGTCGTCATGGTGCCTCGTTGCAGAGAGTCTGTGACCGCAGGTAAATGCGGAAACCGTGCCGCGTGATCTTGACCCGATCGGCAACAGGTCGATGCTGCTTTTCGTTGGTGGCCCCGCCCTCTGCCAGGAGATTTAATGGAGAAGAACGGCGCGCCCTCCGGAGGCTTTCCATACTCGACACATCTCGACATTCGGTTCGAGCCTCTCGAGATCATCGACGTAGGAGCCGTTGCAAACGCCGTCACGCATCCGTGGTTCAATCAGACACTCTGCCGCGTGAACGAGTCGGTCGTTCGCCTGGGCGTCATTCAGGGTGAGTATCACTGGCATAAACACGAAGACCTCGACGAATTCTTCTACGTCATCGAGGGTCGCCTGCTCATGGATCTGGAAGAGCGGACGGTGACGCTCGAGCCCCTGCAGGGCTTTGTCGTCCCGAGAGGAGTGGTGCACCGGACCCGCGCACCCGAGCGCACGATCATTCTCATGGTGGAAGGCGCGGACATTGTCCCGACAGGGGATTGATCTTCCGGACTTGTGTCTGGGGTGCGTACGACCGCGAAGTGACGAGGGTGGCATGCAAGGCGCGGCTCTGTTCAACGCCGGATGGGTAAACCCTCGGACTGCGGTGAGGGGTCGAAGTGAAGCAAGTATTCCGACGAAAGCCATTCCGGGCGGACCGGTGTATGATGTCGTGAACAATCGCGGTGAGCTCATTGACCGCGTGCAGGTCCCCGCAGACCGGAGTATAGTGGGCTTTGGCTCGAGCGGCCTGGTGTACCTCACGGTACGTGAGAATAACACGACCTTTCTCGAACGTGCGCGAGTTAGATAATGAATCAGACCATTGCCCGATTTGCTGCTCCAGTACTTATCGTTGCGGCCGCCGTCGGCATCGCTGCCAACCGACTGGGCGCGAGTTTCCGGCCGGCCCCCACGGTGACAGTGCTTCCCGCGATCGATGTTGCGCTGGATTCCGCGCCGTCTGAACGGGTCGCAATCTTTGCTGGTGGTTGTTTCTGGGGCATCGAGGGCGTCTTCGAGCACATGAAAGGCGTGAAGAGCGCCGAGTCGGGTTATGCAGGCGGCACCACGGCGAATCCGTCGTACGACGCGGTTTCGTCGGGAAGCACGGGACACGCCGAAGCGGTGCGCGTGGTATATGATCCGTCGCAGATCAGTTACGGACAACTGCTGCAGGTGTTCTTCTCCGTCGCACACGATCCCACCCAGCTGAATCGCCAGGGTCCGGACGTCGGCACCCAGTACCGCTCGGCCATCTACTACGTGAACGACGAGCAGAAGCAGGCGATCCAGGGATACGTGTCGGACCTCACCAGGTCGAAGACGTTCAGCAGGCCGATAGTGACGGAGATCGCGCGACTCGACACCTTTCACGTGGCCGAGGCGTATCACCAGGACTACATGGCGCGGCATCCGAATCAGCCATACATCGTGATGCACGACGCGCCGAAGGTGAAGCACCTGCGCAAGCAGTTCCCGTTGCTGTATCGCGATACGAAGTAGCCAGGGCGACGCACGCACGGCCTTCCAAAAGGCTGGGGCCCCGGGATATTGATCGAGGCCCCAGCCCGCCCGTGATCAGCTGCTGACGTCGACCACCTGATCGTCGGCCACGACCCAAACGCCATCCCCGGGCGCCGGCGCAACATCCGCGAGTCCCGTAAACTCACCGAACGCGGGCAGCACACCCACTCGGGCACCAAACCAGAAACAGGCGAGTCGTTCGCGCTGCCGGCCGGCGCCAAGAAGCACGACGCCGGGATGCAGGTGACCGGCGAGCACATAGGCATCGGTGATTTCTCGCGGCCGGTGCGCGTACGCAAAGGGTGGTTCCAGCACCGGACCGTCAACGCACGCGATGCGCATCGCCTCCGGCGGATCGCCAGCGCACTCGTCGTGGTTGCCGCGAACGAGGAGCATCTCGACCGCTGCGTGCCTGGAGCGCCAGTCTAAAATCGTCTGCAGTGTATCCGGATGCCGTCCTTCTTTCGCGTGAAGGAAATCTCCCAGGAAGATCAGCCGGCGTGCGTCGGTGACATCGAGCAGCTCATCGAGCCGCGCGAGCGTAGCGCTCGTGGTGGCTTCGGGCACGAATACACCCGCAGCGCGGAAGGCTGCCGCCTTGCCAAAGTGCGGATCGGCGACGAGGAGAGTGCCGCTGGCCCGACGGAACACCGCACGCGCGGCGAACAGCTCCAGCGTCTCACCAGCGATCACTGCCTCAGTGCCTTCGACGCCGGGCTTCATCCGGCCGCGCGCTCCAGAATGACCTGCATGCGTCGAACACGGGCCGAGAGTTTCTCAGAGGAGACCTTCTCGCGAGTGCGGTCTACCAGCAGACCGAATGCGAGCGGCGTCGGTCGCGGCGGGTTGGTCAGAACAACGCGAGAATCAGAAAGTCGCTGAAGCGCCACACCCAGACGACTGCGTTCCAGCTGTCGCTCGAGCACCTCACGATGCGCCTGAGTGATGAGCAGGTTGCCGGGATCGTGACGCTGAAAGACGTCGAAGAACAATCCACTGGAAGCCTGGAGTTGTCGCGCGGTCTTGCCAGAGCGAGGAAAACCAGGGAAGACTAGGCCCGCGACCCGCGCGATCTCGCGAAACTGGCGCCGAGCCATCTCGGTCGCATTGAGCGAAGCGGGGACGTCCTCGAGGAGCCTCTCCGGCGAAAAGAGGCCGGCCCGCAGCGCTTCATCCAGGGGAGGCTCGACCACCGAGAGCAGCTCGAGACCGTAGTCATTCGATGACATGGTGAAGGAGATCGGGCGAAGACGCGAGAGCCGATACGCAAAGAGTGCGGCGAGTCCCTCGTGCACCAGCCGGCCTTCGAACGGATAGAAGTACAGATGCCATCCCTCGCGCGTCTTCAGCCGCTCGATGAGGATCTCACCCGGCCCCGGGATCGCCGACCATTCCTGCTGTACTTCGAAAATCGGCATGAGCGCCCGCATCTCTTCTCCGCCGAACACGCCGTTCGCTGCCTCGCCCAGCCGGTGGCGAAGCTTGTCCGCCAACTCCCCCGAAAGCGGCAGACGACTTCCCATCCAGCGCGGAATGGCCCCGCGTCCGTTCGGTGCGCGTCGCACCCACGCCTTCATGTCGCGAACACGCACGAACTCCAGCGACCTTCCGGCAAAGAAAAACCGGTCGCCGGCGCGCAACCGCGCGATGAACGCTTCCTCCATGGTGCCGAGCGATGCCCCGTGCAGATAGCTCACGGAGATCTGTGCGTCGCTGACGATCGTCCCGATCGCGAGCCGGTGCCGGCGTGCGACGTCCCGTGCGCGCACGACGTAGCGTCCGTCCTCGACCACGAGGCGCGCGTACTCTGGATATGCGCGGAGCGCCTCGCCTCCGCTGCTGACGAATTGGAGTGCCCAGTCCCACTCAGCGTCGGTCAGTCCCTGGTAGGCATGCGTACATCGCACCTCGGCCAGCAGCTCAGCGGACTCGAACCCGCCACCGAGCGCCACGGTGACGAGATGTTGCGCGAGTACATCCAGCGGCCGCTCGACGGGATAGCGCGATTCCATGGCACCCGCGGTAATGCCATCTCGCGCGGCCGCGATTTCCACCAGCTCGAGCGCGTTGGTGGGCACACAGGTCACCCGGCTGATGGCGCCAGGCCGATGCCCACTGCGACCCGCGCGTTGCAGCAGGCGCGCGATTGCCTTGGGGCTGCCCACCTGGAGCACGCGGTCTACCGGTGCGAAATCGACGCCGAGATCCAGAGAGGATGTCGCGACCACGCAGCGGAGACCACCGATGCGCAGCTGGTCCTCGACCCATTCACGTTTCTTCCGCTCCAGCGATCCATGATGCAGAGCAATAGACCCTGCCCAGTCCGGTCGCCCAGCCAGAATGGCCTGATACCAGATCTCGGTTTGCGACCGGGTATTCGTGAAGACAATGGCGCTTTGTCCTTCCTCAATGGCCGCGATGACTTTTGGAAGGAGCTGAGTGCCAAGATGTCCCGCCCACGGGAAGCGATCGATCGTGTCCGGAAGCAAGGCATCGACCACGACAGTCTTTGGTTCGACCCCCTTGACAATCCGACCTGTTGGGGCGCCGGCACCGCAGCCCAGCAGCGCATCGCGAGCCTGTCCGAGATTGCCTATCGTGGCGGAAAGGCCCCAGATACGAGCCTCGGGGCGGAGCCTCCGGATCCGAGCAAGTGCGAGCTCCACTTGAACCCCGCGCTTGGTTCCAACCAGCTCGTGCCATTCGTCGACGATGACGGCGCGCAGGTCGCTGAACAATTCGACGGCGTTGTCGTGCGTCAGCAGCAGCGAGAGACTTTCGGGAGTGGTGACAAGTGCCGTAGGGAGGCGGCGGCTTTGCCGAGCGCGGGCGGCACTCGACGTATCGCCGGTACGCGATTCGATGGTCCACGGAAGCTCGAGATCCCGGGCGGGAGCCGAAAGTGCTTCCAGCGTGTCGGCTGCGAGCGCCCGGAGGGGTGTGATCCAGAGCACCCGGAGCGGAGGCGCGGCCGCTCGCCCTCGAGCTGTACGTTTGCTGATGCTGCTCGCAACGGTGACGGTCTTCGCAGTCCGGAGCTTCGCAGCAGTCGACACCGTCCGCGATGGTCTGGGCCCGTCCTGCTCCGACATCCATTCGAGGAGCGGTCCCCACCAGGCGGCCAGCGTTTTCCCGGTGCCCGTTGCCGCGTGAATGAGACCACTCTCGCCGCCCAGATACGCAGACCAGACCTCGCGCTGGAAATCGAACGGCTTCCACCCCCGCGATTTGAACCAACCATCCCGCACCTTCTCGACCGATCGTCTGGTCACTGCGTTGATTCCATCAGCGTTCGCAGCATCTCGATCGTGTCCGCGTCGGCAGCGCGCTTGTCCTTGCGCCAGCGGAGAATACGCGGAAATCGCACCGCCACACCGGAACGATGCCTGGGTGAGCGCTGGATGCCCTCGAAGGCCAGCTCGAAAACCTGTTCGGGCTTCACTCGCCGCACGGGACCGAACTTCTCGAGCGTATTGCGACGGACCCAGGCATCCAGCTTTCCAATCTCCGCGTCGGTGAGACCCGAGTAGGCTTTCGCGAACGGCACGAGTGCCTCACCGTCCCACACCGCGAAGGTGTAATCCGTATGAAGGAGCGCTCGTCGTCCGTGTCCTGCCTGGGCATATACCATCACTGCGTCAACACTGAATGGTTGCACTTTCCACTTCCACCAGCCTCCCTTCCTCCGCCCGACGCCGTAGGCACCGTCCAGGCGCTTGAGCATCAACCCCTCGGCACGCTGCTCGCGAGCACCGGCGTGCGCATGCCGCGCGTCGTCCCATGTGGACAGGGTGATTGCTGGTGAAAGGAGGAGCCGGGATTCTGCGCGTGCCTCGCGGACGATCTGCGAGAGCCGGTCGCGTCTCCATGTGAGCGGCTCGCCGCGCACATCCCTGCCATCTGCTTCAAGCAGGTCGTACGCAAGCAGGACCACCGGCACGTCAGCAAGAATCTTCGGGCTCAGCTTGAGACGCCCAATGCGGCGCTGGAGCTGGGCGAACGGAAGAGGCCGTCCGTCCTTCCACGGCATGATTTCGCCATCGAGGACGACGCCATCTGGAAGATAATCGGATGCGGCGATGATCTCCGGGAATCGCTCGGTCACCAGTTCATCACCCCGTGACCAGAGGTAGCTCTGCCCATTGCGCCGAACGAGCTGCGAGCGAATGCCATCCCATTTCCACTCCGCCTGCCACGAGGCCGGCTCGCCGAGCACCTCGAGCTCGGTGTCCAACGCATAGGCGAGATAGAAGGGGTAGGGACGTGAGAGGTCGGCGTCCCTGGTATCCGCAGCCACGAGCTGCTCAAACGACGCTGCCGAAGGTTTCCAGTGGCCACCGAGCCGATGCGCAATGGCGCCTTCGTCCACACCGCTGACTTTGGCAAGGGCGCGGACCACGAGCTGTTGAGAGACTCCAACGCGAAAGCCTCCGGTGATCAGCTTGTTCCAGATGAAACGCTCGGTGTCACCGAGCTCGCGCCACGCGGTCGTGATGGTGGTCCTCTGCGATTCTTCCGACTGGGACGCGAGGGGAAGCAGGTGCCCGGTGATCCACTCGTGGAGCGGCCGATCGGAGCTGTGCTCCGATGATGGAAGTACGAGGCTGATCGTTTCCGCGAGATCGCCGACGGCCTCATGGCTTTCATCGAACAACCACGCGGGAATCGCGGCAAGCTCCATTGCCCACGTGGAAAGTCGCCGAACGGGTATGAGACGCTTCGGACGGTTGCCACTGAGGAAGTACACCGCCCATGCGGCATCGGCGGGCGACGCGTTCGCAAGATAGCGAGACATCGCTTCCACCTTCTCCGTCGTACGCGTCGTCTCGTCGATCTCGCGGTACAGCGCGGCGAAGCGCTTCATGCCACCACGTCCTCTTCCGGCGCCGCGCTCTCGACCGCCTCTTCGCCTTCCCACTGGCTCGCCATCGAGTGCGCCTCGATGCCACGTTCGGTGAGCCACCGCACCACGGCATCACGGTAACCATGCGTGACGATCACTCGCTCGGCGCCGGTGGCTTCGATGGTGTGCAGGAGTGCGGGCCAGTCTACGTGATCAGAGAGCACAAACCCGCGATCCACGCCACGGCGACGGCGAGCTCCGCGGACGAGCATCCATCCCGACGCGAACGCCTGCGAGAGGTTCCCGAAGCGGCGCAGCCAGGTACTACCGGCGGCCGATGGCGGTGCGACGATCAGGCTTCCGGCGAAGTCGTGGCGACGCGGCATCGAACCGGCGTGCGCCGTTGCCGGCAGCGCGATGCCCGCATCGCGATAGTCGGCATTCAATCGCTCGACGGCTCCATGGGTGTAGATGGGACCGACGTCGGCTCCGAGCAGTCCGGCAAGAATGCGCTGTGCCTTGCCGAGTGCGTAGCCGTAGATGACCGACGCTCGTCCCGCCGCGTGATTCTCCCGCCACCATGCAACGATCTCGGCGAAGACCTCATCCTGCGGGCACCACCGGTAAATGGGCAGCCCGAAGGTAGACTCGGTGATGAAGGTGTGGCATCGCACGATCTCGAACGGTGTGCACGTGGGGTCGGGCTCCGCCTTGTAGTCACCGGAAACGACCCACACTTCTCCCTGGAATTCCACGCGGACCTGCGCTGATCCGAGGATGTGACCGGCGGGGTGCAGGGACACATCGACGCCATTCATGGAGATGCGCTCACCATACTGGAGTGCCTGGATGCCGGCGCCTGCGCCGAGGCGGGTCTGCAGCACCTGCGCACCTTCGCGCGCGGCGAGGTAGTGTCGCGACCCCCAGCGCGCATGATCCCCGTGCGCGTGCGTGATGATCGCGCGGTCTACGCCGAGCCAGGGGTCAATGAAAAAGTCGCCGGCGGCGCAATAGAGTCCGCGGTCTGTCGTCTGGAGGAGCATCTATGGCTAGCGCCTTGGTACTCAAGTTATCGTTCAGCGCTCGCTAATGACGAACGACTGATACACCCTCCAATATTCCTGAATAGATGAGTTCGCCGCTCGGTCGGCTCGATGATCAAGACCGACTGGCCGCGCTGGATGCCACCGCGCTTCTGGATACGCCACCGGCCGAAGCGTTCGACCGGCTGACGCGGCTTGTCACACGCATTCTGAACGTCCCGGTCGCACTTGTCACACTGGTGGATCGCGATCGCCAGTTCTTCAAGAGTTGTATTGGACTGCCCGAGCCGTGGATGTCGGGGCGCGAGACGCCCCTGTCACATTCATTCTGCCAGTACACCGTGATGACCCGAGAGCCGCTCATCATCACCGACGCGCGGCTACACCCGGAGCTCAGGGACAACCTGGCGATTCGCGACCTTGGCGTGATCGCGTATGCCGGAATTCCCCTCATGAGTTCGACTGGGGAGGTGTTGGGCAGCTTTTGCGCGATCGACACCAAGCCTCGCGAGTGGGCCGACGAGGATATTCGCACCCTGACTGATCTCGCGGCGGCCGCCTCCAGTGAAATCGAGTTGTACCGGAGTGTCGCCACGGAGCACCGATCCGCGCAGGAGGCGCAGCGCGCAAAGAACGAGCGCGATGAATTTCTGAACGCCACCCTGGATGGCGTCTACACGATCGATCAGCACGGCATCTGCCTGTTCGCAAACCGGGCGGCCGGCGAGCTGCTCGGGTTTGCTCCGCACGACCTCGTTGGCAAGAATATCCATGACCTCGTGCACTACAAACGCGCGGATGGTACGCCGTACTCCGAGAGCGAGTGCCCCATTAATCGGGCGGCACGGGCGGGTGAATCGTACCGAACCACCGATGAGGTGCTCTGGCGACGTGACGGCACAGCACTGCCCGTCGCCTATGCTTCGTCCCCTGTGCGCCGGGACGGCACGCTGATCGGAGCCGTGGTCCGTTTCACCGACATTACGGAGGCAAAACGAGCGGAGCGCGGATTGCAGATGCTGGCGGAATCGAGCAGGGCATTCTCACTGTCGCTCGATCTCGACGAAACCCTCGCCGCCGTTGCGCAGCTCTCCCTCCCGGTTCTTGCCGACATGGCGATGCTGGACGTGGTGGATGGAGGGATCGCGCGTCGCATTGCCGCGTCACAGCTGGATGAGCGTGGGACGCTTGCCTTTGATCGCGCGCGAAGCTTCCCGCCGCAGCTCGATGAACCAGGAATGCAGGCCGAGGTGATTCGTACCGGTCATTCACTGACCATCACGGATCCCGACGAAGACTGGATTGCCTCCAGCGCTCGCAGCAGTGAGCACGCGGAGGTGCTGCGCTCACTCGACATCGGATCTATTGCCATTGTGCCGCTGCAGACGCAACGAGGGGTGCTGGGTTCGCTCACGCTGGTCAGACTCCCGTCTCGCTCGGCTTTCAACGAAGCCGAGGTGACGCTTGCGGAAGAACTCGGCCGTCGGGCCGCGGTGGCTATCGAGAACGCGCGCCTGTATGAGTCAGCGCAGAAAGCCACTGGCGCACGCGACGACATGCTTGGCGTGGTATCGCACGACCTGCGAAATCCGGTGCACACGATTTTCATGAGCTCGTCGTTTCTCATCGACCTGCTTCCGGAGGAGCGAAAGGCCGAACGCCAGCAGGCGCGTATCATCAAACGCTCGGCGGAACGGGCGAACCGACTCATTTCGGACCTGCTGGACATCACTCGTATCGAGAGTGGCAAGTTCGCGCTCGACCTCCGTCTGCATTCTGCCGCCGCGATGGTGGATGAAGTGATCGAGCAGTCTCGCTCGACGGCGGAGGAGAAGGGCATCGCGCTCGAGCGCGGGGATGTGGACGAGACCGTCACCCTCCGCGCGGATCGAGACCGCGTGATTCAGGCACTCGGCAATCTCGTCGCCAATGCGCTGAAGTTCACGCCCAAGGGCGGTCGGGTGACGATCTCCGTGATCGCCGATGGAGTGTTTGCGCGGGTCGGCGTGGCCGATACCGGTGCCGGCATTACGGAGGAACAGCTCCCGAAATTGTTCGACCGGTACTGGCAGGCCAACCGGCTGGACAAGCGAGGGGTAGGCCTTGGGCTTTCCATCGTGAAGGGAATTGCGATCGCGCATGGTGGCTCGATCGACGTGGAATCCACCGTGGGCGAGGGAAGCGTTTTCGAGTTGCGTCTTCCGATTGGGGAGCCTCGGCCGGAGTGATGCACGCGTACCGCGTGTAACAATGGTGTTCCGTCTTTCGTAGATTGAAGCACAATGCAACAGCTCCCGCCTCCACCTGCGCAGGCTCCCACCCCGCCGACATCCGCGGGAGCGCCCGTGGCACAGACGGCGCCCGCGCGTCCGCTGACGTCGGCAGAGGTTGATGCGATACGGACGAGGCGGGAGGAGTTGTCCGACCAGCTGACATCGGCGGCGGGCAGACGCGAGGAGCTGGCTGAACAGCTACTGACCGCAGAGGGCCCGAGCAGGGTCGGACTCGAGCAGCGGATGGCGGTCCTCGACAAACGGATCGTGCAGCTGGAGAGCGACATGGCCGAAACCGGCCAGATGCTGACGTCGTCGCAGTACACCTCGGAGACGCAACCCCCGGTGGGGATGTTGGGATTGTCAGCGAAGCAGACGACGGCCGTGTCCATCGTGTTCACACTGTTCGTGCTGTTCCCGCTTGCTCTTGCGGCCGCACGGCTCATGTGGAAGCGCGCGACGCACCGCGGCGGACCGCCCGACAACGCGGATGTGACGCGCCGGCTCATCAATCTCGAACATTCGATCGATGCAATCGCGGTGGAGATCGAGCGAGTCTCGGAAGGTCAGCGGTACGTGACGAAGCTGTTTACGGAAGCGCGGGGGACGCCGGCGCTGGGGGCTGGTCAGGCACCTGCGGAGCCACTGCGGGTTGGGCACGAGGACCGAGTGGGGATTCCCTCGAAGGATCGCTGAGCGCCGCCGCAGTCATCGTTTGTGAGCTGGGGACCTGCTCACGAGCGTCAGCGTCGGTGCCACGATAGCGCGAGTCGCCAGTCGTTCGTCGCTCGCTGTCCGGCCTTACAGCCGTTGCCGGGAAGCTTGAGCGCGGTTGTAATGGGTAATACCTTTGATAGTGTATCGGCGCGGTAGCCAAGTGGTAAGGCAGCGGTCTGCAAAACCGCTATTCGCCGGTTCGATTCCGGCCCGCGCCTCTCGAACTGAATCCTTCTGTCAGCCATGGCCCCCAGAGCACGCCTCAAACCCCTCCGCCCGAACGCCAAGGTTCGGCTGCGCGACCGCGATGCCCGTCCACCCGACGGGATGCCGGGCGAGAAGCGTCTCGAGGATAAACTCGAAGAGCTCGTCGAGCGGCTGGAGACGCAACAGCGACTCCTGAACGCCGACCGTCGCTTTGCTCTCCTCATTGTGCTCCAGGGACTCGATGCGTCCGGAAAGGATGGGACCATTCGTCGAGTGGGCGGCGCGTTCAATCCCCAGGGCTGCCGAGTCACGAGTCTGAAGGTGCCGACCGAAGAGGAGAAGGCACACGATTTTCTCTGGCGCATCCATGCCCATGTTCCGCAGCGTGGGATGATCGGCATCTTCAACCGCTCGCACTACGAAGACGTCGTCGCGGTTCGCGTGCAGAAACTGGCGCCGAAGAAAATCTGGTCGCCGCGCATTGCCCGGATCAACGAGTTCGAGCGAGGGCTGGCGGACGCCGGCGTCATCATCAGAAAGTTCTTCCTGCACATCTCGCATGAGGAGCAGCGAGAGCGTTTGCTGAAGCGCATCACCAACCCCGATAAGAACTGGAAGTTTCGCGCAGGGGATCTCGACGATCGCGCTCGCTGGACCGATTACACGCGTGCGTACAGCGACACGCTTCGGCAGACGTCCACCGCATGGGCGCCCTGGTTTGTGGTGCCGGCCGATGACAAGAAGACGCGCGATTACCTGATCGCGCGCGAGCTCGTGGCTACGCTCGAGGGACTTCGACTCCGGTACCCGCCGCCGGACCCCTCCATTCTCAAGTACGTGAAGAAGCTCAAGGACGATTCCAGGTAGCTACATCCTGCGTGCCCATGAATCTCGAGACAGCGAAGGTCCTCATCACCGGCGGTGGCTCCGGCATGGGCAAGGCGACGGCCAAGCTGCTCGTTGAGCGCGGCGCGAGCGTCGCCATCTGTGGTCGTGACGAGAAGAAGCTCAAGGTCGCTGCCGCCGAATGCGGCGCCATTCCAATTACGGCGGACGTCAGCGAGGAAGCCGACGTGAAGTCGCTGGTGGCTTCAACTGTGCGCGGGCTGAAGGGCTACAACACGCTCATCAACAACGCGGGCTTTGGAAGCTTTGGCTCGCTGGTCGATCTGTCCGTGGAAGAATTCACCTCGGTGTGGTCGACCAACGTGCTCGGCGCCATGCTGGTGGCGAGAGAGTCGGCGCGGCACTTCATCGAGAATCGCGAGGGCAACATCGTGAATATCTCGTCCACCGCGGGCTCACGCGGCTTTGCGAACGGGACCGCATATGTGGCGAGCAAGTTCGCGCTCGGTGGCATGACGGAATGCTGGAGGGCCGAGCTGCGCGAACACAATATCCGCGTCATGCAGGTAAATCCGAGTGAGGTCCTCACTGATTTCTATGTGGCGGCTGGGCGGGGTGAACGTCCCGAGAATCCCACGAAACTGCATGCGGAGGATATCGCGCAGGTAATTGTCAGCATGCTGGCGCTCGATGATCGCGGCTTCGTCACCGAGTCCACGGTCTGGGCAACGAATCCGAAATGAGCCTGTCGTCTCGATAGAACCATATCCCTGACACAGCGTGCTTCACTGTCTGGCGCTCTCCCGACTGCACGGTTTCCTGCACGAAAGACGGAAGGTGTGGTGTGCCCGCGCGACGTGAAGCAGGGAGTGGAGCATCAACGGCTCCGTGAAGTAAGGAGTAGAGACGCTTGCGGCTGATGCCAAGTGCGGACGCGGCGGCGCTCTTGTTGCCCCGATGGCGCCCCACCATGGCTCGAGCCGCAGCCTGCTGGATCGATTCCATGTCCGCCGGGAACGGAAGGGTCCCAATGGCGAGTGGTTCGCCGGCTGTCGTGTCGTCCGGCAGCAGGAGTGTTGCGTCTCCCAGCAGCACCGCGCGTTCCATGACGTTTCGCAGCTCCCGCACGTTGCCGGGCCACGGGTGCTGGCGCAGCAGCCGTTTTGCGTTTTCACCGAGCGCCAGGCGAGGCACGCCGTGACGATCGCTCAATTGTCGGGCGAAGTGCTCCGCGATCGGTATGATGTCCTCAGCCCGATCACGTAGCGGGGGCAGATGGATGCCGAAGACGTGTAGCCGGTAGTAGAGATCCTGGCGAAAGCGCTTGTCCCGGGCGGCGTCCGCGAGGTTGACGTGCGTTGCCGCGACGATGCGGGCGTCTACCGGTACGGAATGCGTTGCGCCAAGCCGGCGGACTCGCTTCTCGTCGAGCACGCGCAGCAGCTTTGCCTGAACATCCAGGGCGAGCTCCCCAACTTCATCGAGAAAGAGCGTACCACCGTTGGCAATCTCGAACAAACCGGGCTTCGCGGCGCGTGCATCGGTAAACGCACCGGCTTCGTATCCGAACAATTCGGCTTCGACGAGGTTCGCCGGAAGGGCAGAGCAGTTGACCTCGACCAGAGTGTGGCCAGCCCGTGGGCCATTGTAGTGAATGGCGTGGGCGATCAACTCCTTTCCCGTTCCGGTTTCTCCGGTAATGAGAACGTTGGCATCGCCATGCTGCGTGATGCGTGAGGTGAGCTCGAGCGCGGCGCGAAGACCGGTGTGGTGTCCAATGATGTGCGAGTAGTCGAAGCGTGGGTGATGCAGTGCCACATCTCCCGCCTCGGGTCTTCGATGGTGCTGCACCTGGAGGGTGAGCCAGTCCGCTACTGCCTTCATGTCGCCCGGGAGCGCGAAGTACTCATCCGCGCCGGCATGCACCAGCTCCAGCGCCAGTCGGTGATCGGGAAGCGCTCCGGCGACGGCGATCGGTACGTCCCCGCACGCCGCCGCCACCGCGATCACGGTCGAGCGTGCCTCGGACTCTGCTCCGCCGGCTGCGATGATGATGACGGATGCGTCTGCAAGGCCCGTGAGCTCGGAAGGCATTCGGAAATGCACGATTGCCTCGGTGGACTCGGCCACTGGCGCCCAGATGTGCTCGAAAGAGCTGGTGATACCGATGATCTCGATTTTTTGAGGCATTGGGTGCGGCGGCCGAGGGTGACGTGTGGTTCAGAGAACGCACCAAGTTGGCCGGGCGTGTCTCGCGTCACATGATGCTCTTGTCCCCGCAGGAACCATTGTGCTTCGCGACGCCACATAGAGCCGGCCGGATCCTTCCGTTGCTCGGCGGCTAACACCATGTGGTAAACCTATTTACGAGATGGCGAGCACCATCTGAGCGTGAGGAATATCGTCTGCTTCCAGGTCACTCGTCTGTCGCCCTGACGTGCCTGCAGGATCGCCGGTCGCCGGGGCGCCCAACGAGGAGGGTGTCATGAACAGAGTGGATAGCGTCGCGAAAATGAAGTTGGTGAGAAGCCGTCGGAGTCCAGTGGTGCGGGCTTTGTTGCTCCCGGCGTTGTGTTCTTTCGTTCTGGTGGCGTGCGGCAAGGAGCACGATCCGGTAACGGGAACGTCGGCTGGGCCGAGATCGGCCATTGCACCGCTGGGGTCGGCTGAGCTGATCGATCCCGCGATTAATCCAGCCGACAGTTATCTCGTGACCACAGCCGTCACGAGAACGACTACTACCGTGGAATCGGCGGAACCATTTGTTGACCCGCTCACCGGGCAGCAGGTGAACAGTCTCACGTTTCCTGATGTCGTTGACAGCACGCGGTTCGAAGCGGGCTATGATGCGGCCGGCACGGTGCGACTGAATGAATTTCGAAGCGGAACAGACTCCGGGGGGCCAGCGGCTCGCGTGGTGATCGTCGGCAACACCGCCACTTTCTACGACGGATTCGGCGCCGTGGTCCACGACACATCTGGTCCCATCCTCATGGATGCGCTTGGGTCAATGGACAATGTCATCGTGACGAGCGAGGCGGTCCTGCGTGACGACAGTTCAGGCGTGGTTGTGCCGGCGTCCGGTCCTGCTCCGTTGGCCACGGCGGGCGCGGCGGACGGGCGTGGGCCGCGAACGGAGAAGCGCGGCGATCGTCTCTTCAAGACGTATCCACTCGATGATGTATCGAGTGGGATGCGTGGGGAGCGGGTTCGCCAGTTCCGGAAATCCGGGCGGGAATGGATTGTGGTTGACGAACGGATTCAAGCCACGCACACGGCAACAGGCTTTGTGTTCAACGTGGTGGAGACTACGGTCTACCCGACCGTGAAGTGGAAGACCAACGAGGAGAAGGATGCTCAGCGGCGCGCGCGAAGCGCCGGCCGGGAGACTGAGGCACCCCACGGATCAGGGGCTCGTGCGCGCCCGTACTCTGTGTCCGTTGCGTCGGCTCTCATGGCGGAGCGCAAATCGGCGGGCGATGCAAATGCCGGCGCCGCGGCGACGTCCTGTCTGCTTTGCGCTGAGGATGGTGGTGCGGTTGATACAAATTTTTCCTTCGTTTCCAAGCCGACCATCAATGTCGCCTATCAGCATGGTGCGTTCGCCGATTCGGCGGCGTGGTTGCGCATGGATTCGTGGCTCAGTCTGCGATTTAACCTCGCGCGGAAGCTCAAGCGGACGTCAGACTGGCGCGCGGGGCTCGAGTCACAGTCGGTGGGTCTCAACAACCAGCTGATCGCAAACGGGGGCAGTCGCTTTCTCCTGATCGGGCATAGTAATGGCGGACTCATAGCGCGCCGCGTGGCACAGTTTGGTACAGTAGCCGATCAGCGTGTGGTTGGCGGTGTCGTAGCCATTGCGGCACCGCATTTCGGACTGCCCCTGGTGCGCAATACTCGTGCGGCCGTGAGCGGACTGTTGTCTGGCCACCTGAGACAGGTGTTGATGAACGTGGGCGGCAGTTGCGGCGGCCGACAATTCAGCTGGCTGTGCGAGGGGATGAATGACGCTCTCCTGACGCTGGTCCCGAACGTAGTGAACTATGCTTTCGACCAGGCTGCGCCGATGAGTAGAGACGTCATGCCCGGGAGTGCGTTTACGAGTTTGCTGAATGCGACACCGGAGCCATTCCTCCGGTATTCCGTGGAAGTCGAGTCGCAGGGTGCGTGGAAGTTCGTGCGGATGCTGGGCGACTGGAAATGCAATCCGGAGGATCGGTGCAGTGGCGATCATCTGCAGAATACGATGGAGTCGGTGTACGATGTACTCAGATACTGTGGGAGCAATGAGCTTGCGAAGGCGCTCAAGCCGGCGCTCGCGGAGCGGTGCCGGAGTGTGCGGTGGTCGCTGAACAACCTCAACAGCCTGTATGAGCGCCTGACTGCTCCAGGAGACGCGAGCGACGGGTTGGTGCCGGCAAAGTCGCAGGCGTATCCGGGGTTGCCACTCGGCGATCGCGAGTTGATGAAGAACGCCAAAGAGTCGCACGTGGGAGAACTCAAGAGCCCAAGTGTTCGCGACCGCGTGACTCGTGTAATGAACCGATTCAATACCCAGACGATTTAACATCATGATTTCACGTCGCGCCGGGGCCTGGTCCAATGGTCGATGCCTGTATGCGAGCGTGCGCATGGCCGCACTCATCGCGCTGATGGCATGTCAGGACTCGTCAGGGGCCAGGCCGACCACGGTGGGGGATGTGCTCTGGCGCGTTGAGCCAGGCATTGTGGCACCGTTCGAATGGTGGGGCATTCCCGCCACCGCCGGAGAGCGAGTTTTCATGGATGTCGGGAATTCCATCAAGGCGTTCGACGCTTCCACGGGCGATGAGTTGTGGAGTACCGTCGTTCGCGCAAATCCCACTCCGGAAACAGAGAACCTTGTTGTCCAGAGCGGATTGGTGATCGCTGCGGACAGGTCCGGCATTGTCGCGCTTGATCAGGCGTCCGGTGTCACTCGTTGGCGGGTGACACCGAACGACTCGTTTATTCAGTCAGCTGGGGCTGCGGATGCAGAGGCGTACTATACGGGCACGCGGGGAGCCTTCGTGTATGCATTACACCTGGCCACGGGCGCGAAGCTCTGGGAAGTTGACCTGCGCACGGACTGGATCTCGGGAAACGTGATCGGTCTGGCGGTTTCGGGGAATATGTTGGCGGTCAGTGGGATTCTCCGCCGGGATCCCTCCACGCAAATACCACAGGCGTTCGTAGCGGCACTCGGCCCTCGAGACGGTCGAGTGCTGTGGAGATTCGAAACGACGTCGGGCCCGCACGGGGTGTATTCGGCGCCGGCCATCACCGATAAACTCATCCTGTTACCCGATGTTCTGCAGAGGGAAATGATTGCTCTCGACCGACAGGATGGTTCGGTGCGTTGGCGAGCGAAAACTGACGAGTATTACGGGGGTCCGGGCAGCGTGCCCGACGTTCAGGCCGGTGTCGTTTACTTCGGCGCGCACGATTCTCACGTCTACGCGGTTGACCTCGAGACCGGCGCCCTAAAATGGAGAACCAAAATCACCAGCACGGTCGATCAAGTCGTGATTTGCGGGAATTATGTCTTCGCCAGCAACCAGGGCGCAAACATTCTCGACCGTGCCACGGGCAGGCGGGTCCGCGAAGTGGTTGCCGGCGACGAGGATTTTCTCACGTCGGGGTGGGCCGTCGCCGGCAAGCGGATCTTCGCCAGCGGGATGGTCGCTGTGTACGCACTGTCATGCGAGTAGCCATGCGTGCGGATTTGACAATTCAGTGGAGGGATCGGACTCTAACGGTGCGTCTGTCCTGCCCTTGTACAAACGAAATGCCACGGCACTCGTTCGTGGCCTGCGCTAGCTTGTGTGTCCTGCCCCCTGGAGGCCCGTGGCGCTCACCGCAACGATCCACAATTTCGACATTCAGCTCGCGAACGTGGACCGAAACGTCTACGACACGCTCGCGCTCCGCGTCGCTCGACACCCGTCCGAGACCGCGGAATATTTGCTGACGCGTGTCCTCGCCTACTGTCTGGAGTTCGCGGAGGGCATCACATTTTCCAAAGGGTTGGCTGATCCCGAGGAGCCCGCGATTGCGGTTCGTGATCTGACCGGAACGCTGCTCGCCTGGATAGACATCGGCGCCCCAGACGCAGCTCGGCTCCACAAGGCCAGCAAGGCCGCGCCCCGGGTGGCGGTCTATACGCATCGCAACCCGGCTCAACTGCTGCGTCAGTACGCCGGCGAGCGCATCCATCGCGCAGAAGCACTGGAGCTGTACTCGTTCGACCGGGACATGCTGGACTCGCTGGCGGCGAAGCTCGACCGGCGGATGACCCTCGACGTCTCCGTGAGCGATCAGCAGCTTTATATCAATGTTGGCGGAGATAGCCTGAGCGGCGCCATCGAACGACACCCGCTCATTCCCGCGTGATCCAACCTTCCAATCGCTGACATGGCATCGACATCGCGCCCGCTCGCGCTTGCTGCAGCGGTGCTGATGGGCACCGCGAATCTGATCCATTCCCAGGAACACTCCGTGAGATCACCAGAGGCGGACGTGGACTCCACCATCACAGTCATTCCGCAGCCGGCTCGAGTGACGCGGAGACCGGGGCACTTCACCGTCACGAAGAGCACCGTCATCTGGTCCGATCGCGCGAGTGCCGCGATGGCTCATCAGCTCGCCCGTTACCTGGAGCCTGCAACAGGGTGGTCGCTCACGGTGCGGGTAGGTGGCGCCCGTCCGGCGCGCGGCGCCATCCTCCTCCAGCGCGACACGACGCTCGAGGGGTTCGGCAACGAAGGCTATTCGCTCGAAGTGCGACCCACCCGGGTCGTCGCGCGCGCGAGGGGAGCCGCAGGATTGTTCTACGCCGTCCAGACCCTCCGACAGCTCCTGCCGCCGGCCATTTTCCGCGAAGCTCCCGTCAGGAATCAGCAGTGGCGCATTCCTTCAGTCGCCATTGAAGACCACCCCCGATTCGGCTGGCGTGGCGGACATCTGGATGTCGCGCGTCACTTCATGCCGAAGGAGTTCATCAAGAAGTATCTGGACCTCCTCGCGCTGCACAAGATGAACCGGTTCCACTGGCACCTGACCGACGATCAGGGGTGGCGGATCGAGATCCGGAAGTATCCCGAGCTCACGCGCACGGGCGCGCAGCGGACCGAAACACTGATCGGACGCCAGGGCCAGCAGCGCGATACCACCCAATGGCGATTCGATGGGACCGCCCACGGCGGCTTCTATACGCAGGACGACGCACGCGAAATCGTTGCCTATGCCGCGGCGCGATTCATTGACGTCGTACCGGAAATCGAGATGCCCGGCCACGCAACAGCTGCCATTGCGGCCTATCCCGCGCTCGGCCTGAGTGACGGCCGCCTGGCCGTCATGACCCGGTGGGGCGTGTCGGACGACATACTGAATGCCGACCCGTCCACGATCTCTTTCATGCAGGACGTCCTCGGCGAAGTATTGGACATCTTTCCGAGCCGATTCATCCATATCGGCGGCGACGAAGCCGAGAAGGGCAAATGGAAGGCGAGTCCGCGCATTCAGCAGCGCATCCTGGAGCTGGGCCTGAAGAATGAGGACGAGCTGCAGAGCTGGTTCATTCGTCAGATGGACACCTTCCTCACGGCGCGCGGCCGGCGCCTGGTGGGTTGGGATGAGATTCTCGATGGGGGACTCGCCCCGAACGCCACCGTGATGTCCTGGCGTGGCATCAGGGGTGGGCTGGCTTCCGCGCGCGCGGGTCACGATGTGGTGATGGCGCCCAACACCTTCACCTACTTCGACTATTTCCAATCGCGGGACCAGGTGGGAGAGCCGATCGCCATCGGGGGCTTCCTCCCGCTGGATAGCGTCTACGCCTACGACCCCGTGCCGGCCGATCTCGAGGCGCGCTTCGTTCATCACATCCTCGGCGCCCAGGGTCAGTTGTGGACGGAGTACATGAAAGACCCGAAGAAGGTGGAATACATGGCGTATCCCCGAATGACCGCGCTGGCGGAAGTCGTCTGGAGTCCGCGTGAGGCCCGCGACTATTCGAATTTCCGTGGGCGGCTGGAAACGCACCTTCGTCGTCTCGAAGCACTGGACGTGAACTTCCGGAAGCCGGAATGACGAAGCGGCCGGACTTTCGTCCGGCCGCCTCGTTCACACAATCACCGCAGGCAAGCTCAGTTCGCCGGGGCGATGCCGGTCTGGGACCAAGTGGCGAGATCCTGCAGCGCACCGACCATTTCGTTGGTGTTGAAGGTGCAATGACCAAAGCGGTTGATTGGGCGCGTGCGCAGCATCGCGCTGGCGCCTGCATCCAGGACCTTCTGCGCGAACACGGTCTCGTGGCGGTACGGCACCGAGGGGTCGCGCGTCGTGTGCATGCGCAGCACGGGAATCTTGAGGTTGCCCGTCGGCTCGTAGTACCTGGCGACGTAGGTGCCGGCGAGATAGCTGCGATTGGGCTTGCCGGCTCTGGCGGTGAGCAGTCCGCGGAGCTGATGCGTCCGCTGGATGCCGTCCTTCACCGCGAAGCCGTTCTCCGAGTAGCTGGAGTAGGCCGGCGCACAGCTACTGGCTTGGCAGGCCCATTCCGCTTGAGAGTCAGGATTTCAGGTAGGGCATATGTACCGGCACACTTCAAGTGAAGTACCGGTAGGCATTACGTTTAGTCAAGTAAGCCAAACTAAAAATCATGTAGTCGGTACTATATAGCTACACCGGTTTAACCCGTACGCTGATGGGGGCGGTATCCGAATCCGAAAGGATTTCAACTGAGGACTCCGGGGGAAGCGACCGAAGCAGCTCCGATTCGAGAAAGGTGTGCACCGCGTGGTTCGTCTCACCCCGGCACTGGCAAGGCATTGAGACAACGGTACCATCGCCTTCGACGCCCCCGACACTCACGAGTACCGTGGAGCCCGGATCCCCAAGACGGCGAGCGGTGTCTCTGGTGATCTCGAGCTTTCCGTCCTTCGCTGTCTTCCGCGATACGACAGCGGTTTCGAGAAAGTGCATTGGACACCTCCTGTCGGTGACCTCATCGCTTTACTCCGGGTCATCTCCGTCGACGATCCTGTTCACCTTCGACCGCTCCCTGCCTGACATGACTCGCAGTGTATTCGTGCTCACGCTTGCACTGGTCGTGGCCACAGCCGGATGTCGCCGAAATCCGGTCGCAACAGAAGCCAGCAGCGGCGTGTCCGCGGCACGAGTGCCAGGCGGTATCAGACTGACGAACCACACCTCCCGCGGTGCTGCCTATGCGATTAGTAATCCAAACTGGCTAGGCCTGCTCGCACTATGCAACGACCCCGGTGCTGCTTGTCTCGGACTCGCTTCTGGCCAATCGGTCGTCGTGCCGTTGAGTGAGATTCACGGCTACACTTCCGAGACGACCGCGGTGACGATCTACTGGTGGCATGTGTCGCCGGACGGGAATGGCCAGTACAAGGCCGACGATCCAACCGAGATAGTGCTTACGCTCTGAACCGGCGACGGCAGGTGGACTGATGTGAACAGGGGTCGGCAGCTGTTCGCTGCCGACCCCTGCTGCATTCACCGCAGCGGCTGATCAGTCTGACAGATTGCCGCAGGCGATGACGTTCTCCATCATGCTCGCCGACTGGTGCACGTTGACGTAGTAAGCAGATGCTTCCTCGAGGCGGACCATGAGCACGGCGCTCGCCCGTGCCGTACCGTCGCTGCCGACGGTGAGCGGGGCGTAGGCGCCAGGATCGCCAACGATCGGGCCGCCACTGCCGCACTTGCCGGCGTGGACATGCCACGGATGCGTTGCTCCTGCCATGAGGCCCGTTACCGTGATCGTCGCGGTGGTCTTGCCGTCTGCGACATTCGCGCGCGACGTACCACCGATTCCCGCCATCGAGCCGGTGCTATGAAGATCGGTCTTCCAGTCCTCGCCGGTCTTGGTCGGCGACTCGATGTCGACGTCCATCTTGCCCGTTGCCGGGTCTCTCGAAGTACGAACACAGCCCGAGGCGACGGCCGCGATCAGCACCAGTGAAAGAAAGCGCATCGAATTTTTCTCCTGTCGAATTGGTGAAGAGTTTCCGCTTCTCAAGCTGTCGGAAAGGCCACAAACACCGCGGATTGAAGGCCTTTGCCTTGTTGCTAACGCAGATACCGCGCCATATTCGCCACCATGCAATCGAGGGCGTTGAACCGACGTCGGAACCTGACGCGGACTTTCGGCCTATTCACACTCATTGTTTTTCCCGCGTTGGGGGAAGGCTGCGTCGGCCACCGCACCGGTGCCGGTTCAACTACCGCGCTGGTACTTGTTTACAACATTCACGCCGGCAGGGACGCCAAGGGGGAGGATAACCTTGAACGGCTAGGCGGACTCATCCGCAACAGCGGTGCTGATATCGTCCTGCTGCAGGAGGTCGATCGCATGACGACGCGATCAGGTGGAATCGACCAGCCCGCGTCACTTGCCATCCTGACCGGCCTTAACGTGGTGTTCGGAAAATCGCTCGACTTCCAAAATGGGGAATACGGCCTTGCCGTGCTGTCGCGGTGGCCCATTGTCGCGGATTCCATGATCCCCCTGCCGGTAGCTCCGCCTCAGGAGCGCGCGGGTGGTTCGCGCGAACCACGCGGCGCACTTCGAGCGGTGGTGACGACTCCCGCGGGACCGGTCGCCGTCATTAATACACACATCGA
>JBKJRV010000289.1:0-13089 GCA_046593115.1 Gemmatimonadaceae bacterium | reverse complement strand
GTGAATGGCCATGCCCGGATTCTGCAGCTGCGGATTCATCCCGCTGCCATCAGGAGGCACCCAGTCCAGACGCTCGTATGGGTTCGCGCCGAAGCACATCGTCGCGAGAAAGAACAGGATCACCGTCGCCAGCGTGCCGGACACATACGGCATCAGCTCGCGATTCCGGTTTCGGTTCGCGAACAACGCGACCGCGGCATACGACGACAGCACGAGCGCCCAGAAGAGCAGCGATCCGGCCTGTCCTCCCCAGAACGACGTAAAGGTGTAAATGGCCGGCAGGTTCGCGCTCGTGTGCGCGGCTACATAGCGAAAGGAAAAATCATGCGTGAGCAGTGCGGTCCAGAGCCCCGCGGAGGCTGCGACGATCAGCAGCCAGGTGGCGTAGACGCCACGCTCGCCACTCATCACCAGGTCGAGCCGGCCCGTTCTGCCCCCGGCAAACGAGGTGATCGCACTCCAGGCCGACATGAGCAGCGCGATCCAGAGCGCCAGCTCGCCGATCAGAATCATGTGCGGCTGGCTTCGGCGGCCTTGTAGCCCGGTGTGTCCTTGTACTTCTCCGGCGCGTTCTCGTAGCGCGATGCGCACTTCGCAAGCAGCGTGGTGGCGCGGAAGACGCCGTCCTGTCCGAGACGCCCCGACACCACGACGTCCGCATTATCAGTAAACGTGTCCGGGACGATGCCGCGGTACACCACGGGGAATGTCGTCGCGCCGTCGGTGGCGGTGAAATACAGCACGCGTCCTCCGGCTTCACGACGAATGGAACCGGGCACCACCTTCGCGCCCATCTGAATCCCCGTCTCGATAAGCGACGCGTCTCGCGCCACTCTCGTCGAGAGCTCACTCGGCGTCACGTAGTACTCGCCGGTCTCCTTGATCGACGACGCCATGAGGTAGCCCGCGGAACCGATCACGAGCAGCCCACCGATCAGAAATCGAACCCGTGCGTTCACATGTCCTCGCGGCCCCGGCCGCGGTGCGCGGTCGCCAAGCCTACTGTGAGTGTTTCTGCGCGGCCGCGCGACGAACGCGGGCCATGATACTGTCCAGCTCCGCCTCCGCCTTTGCCCGTTCCTCGGGCGACCAGATGCCGGTATTGCGGTTCATCTCCCGAACCCGCTCCAGCATCTCATCAATGAGTGCACGGAGAATGAGATTCGACCGGCGATCATCGCCGGTGCTTCCCAACAGATTCGATTCGGAGGACGTCACCATGGCTTCTCAATGAATAGGCGTCGGTGACCCCCGGCGCTCAATATACAGAATCGCGACCGCGGCGGACGAGGGGAGGCGAATTTCACGGTTACCGCCGACTGTGGCCGATCAGCAGCGTCGCCGAACCGATACCGCCAGCATCCCAGAGGAGATCCTTCGCGCTGAACAGGCCGGTCGAGCGCCGATCCCGTATCTCCTTGCCGACGCCGAAAAAGGCACTCGCGACGGTTGCCCCAGCGAAAGACGACCGGTGAGACGCTTTCGTTGCACGAAGCGCGCTGTAGGTAAAGCTCTGGAGGAACATGGACACGAAGAAATGCTGCACCTTGTCCGGACCGAACCAGGGATCGGCTGCCTTGGGGACGGCACGTTGGGCCTGAAGCGCGGCCGGAAGCAGGAGCAACAGGGAAAGCAGCAGTTTCATGCGGTTCTCCGTGGGAGATCTTTATCCGGCGTGGTGATGCCAAGGTCCAGAAAGATGGTACGCAGCTCGCCAAGCGCCCGATCGAGAAGCGCCGGATGACCGGGCTCGTGAATCCAGCTGCTCGCTCCGGAAGGGTGCGGAAGGGGAATACACGCCGCCGTACCTCCGGAATGCTCCACCGTGTGCACCTTCCCCACGACCTGATGCAAAGGCAGTGGTCCCAGAAAGCGGTCGATAGCGAGCCGTCCGACCGGTATCACCAGACGCGGGCGAATGAGTCGCAGCTCCTCATTCAGCCAGCCCGAGCACGAGTCCCGTTCTCCCGGTGAAGGCACGCGATCGCCTCGCCCGCTCGAGCTGGGACCGGGATAGCAACGCGTAATGGCGGAGATGAAGATGCACGCGCGCACAGTGACTTCATCGACGCCGGCACGGTCCAGCCACTTGAACAGCGTTTTCCCCGCCCGCCCGGTGAACGCGCGTTGGTCGTGGATCTCCACCTTTCCAGGCGCCTGTCCCACCAGCATGACCCTGGGAGCGCGTGCCTCCGACAGGATGGGCCGCACACCAACGCCGGCCTGGCCACATCGACGGCACTCTCCAAGGGCGGCGCAATGGCCATCGAGTGCGAGGGCCAGCGGCAGGTGACTGCCTGTCGTCACGCGCCGCTCCGTGCCCAGTGCAGCGTGGCATTCACTGCTCGTCGCCATCCTGCGATGGCGTCCTGCGCCGCCACGGCACCGGGACCAGGTGTAAAGCGACGAAATTCGCGGGCCGCGAGGAAACCGTCGGCGTCCGACCATACACTGGCAGCGAGCCCGGCGAGCCCGGCGGCACCGAGTGCCGTGGTTTCCACCACGTCGGGCCGCTCGACGGGAACCCCGAGCACGTCGGCCTGAAATTGCATGAGCCAGTCGTTGGTTGTCGCTCCGCCATCCACGCGAAGGAGAGTGAACGAGCCCTCCGCGCTTTTTTTCATGGTCTCGATGACCTCCTGCGTGCCGAACGCCATCGCCTCGAGTGCCGCACGAATAATATGCGCCCGCGTAGTCCCACGAGTCAGCCCCACGATCATGCCTCGAGCTTCCGGCTCCCAGTGCGGAGCGCCGAGGCCAACCAGTGCGGGCACGAAATACACTCCGTCATTCGACGGGAGCTTCGCGGCGATTGCGGCCGAGTCAGCGGCGGTCTCGATGAGCTGCAGACCATCGCGGAGCCATTGCAACGCGGCACCCGCAATGAAGATCGATGCCTCGAGCGCATACACGGGGCCGCCGGTGGCGTCGCACGCAATCGTGCAGAGCAATCCGTCTTCCACGCGGGGACGTGAACGACCCGCGTTCAGCAGGAGAAAGGCACCAGTGCCGTAGGTGTTCTTGCCGGACCCCGATGCCCAGCACCCCTGTCCAAAGAGGGCCGCCTGCTGATCGCCGGCTACGCCGGTAATGGGAATGGCGGATGCTGCGAGGGTTCCTGCCGTGGCAGTGCCGAAGTCACCGCTCGAGGGACGGACCTCGGCGAGCATTTCCATCGGAACGCCGAACTGCGTACAGAGCGCCTGGCTCCATGCCATCTCATTGATGTCGTAGAGCATGGTGCGCGAGGCGTTCGTTGGATCGGTGGCGTGAACGGCGCCACCGGTGAGCTTCCAGATCAGCCAACTATCGATAGTGCCAGCGCAGAGCTCGGATCTGTCACCGCCCTGGACCCGGTGTCGAAGGATCCACTCGAGCTTCGTCGCCGAGAAATAGGGGTCGGTCACCAGTCCCGTCTGGCGCGTGATCTCCGCCGCAACGTTGCCCAGCTCCCGGCAGCGTTCCGCGGTGCGCCGATCCTGCCAGACGATCGCGCGTCCGACCGGCTGGCCCGTTCGACGATTCCAGACGACGACGGTTTCGCGCTGATTGGTAATGCCAATTGCCACGGGCACCGTGCCGGCTGCAGCAATCGCGTCACGCGCCGCGTCAACCGTACGCGCGTAGATCTCGTCGGCGTCGTGCTCCACCCAGCCTGGCTGCGGAAAGTGCTGCGTGATTTCCCGGTAGCCTCGACCCAGCACGCGGCCATCTTCGCTGATCACGAGACACGTGGAGCCGGTGGTGCCCTCGTCGATGGCCAGGACGGATTTCATTTCGCAATCACTCCAGCATGGCTTCCGGCAAGAACGTCTCCGAACTGATACGGTGCACGGTGGAGCCCTCGATCGCTGACAATGGCCGTGACCAGGGCAGCCGGGGTGACGTCGAACGCCGGGTTGTAGATGCGAGCGCTGGCGGGTGCCGTCTGCCGGCCAAAGCCGTGCGTCACCTCGACACCGTCCCGCTGTTCGATGACGATCTCCGAGCCGGTGCGCGTGCCGGGATCGAAGGTGGACGTCGGCGCCGCGACATACATCGGGATGTCGTGGTGCCGGGCGAGTACCGCCAGTGCATACGTGCCGATCTTGTTCGCGACGTCGCCGTTCGCCGCGATGCGATCCGCTCCGACAATGCAGAGATCGATGCACCCGGCCCGCATCAGGCTGGCCGACATGTTATCCGCCAGGACGGTGACGGGAATTCCCGCTTCTCCAAGCTCCCATGCTGTGAGTCGGCTTCCCTGCAGCAGCGGACGCGTCTCGTCCACGTAGACTTCGACCCTTCGTCCAGCGTCGGCCGCGAGGTAGATGGGCGCGAGGGCAGTGCCGATGCCGGCGGTCGCCAGCGCACCCGCATTGCAATGCGTGAGGATTCGTGCGCCATCAGGGATGAGCGGCAATCCGTGCTCACCGATGCGCAGGCACATCGCCCGATCCTCCTCGAGAATGGCGGTCGCCTCGGCGCGGAGCGCTTCGAGCAGTGACTCCCCCGCGGCGCTGGTGCGTTGCGCGCGTCCGATCATCCGATCGAGTGCCCACGGAAGATTGACGGCGGTGGGCCGCGTCGCGCGAATCTGCTCCGCGTGCTCGATGACTCGCCGAGACAGCAGCACGCCCGGCTCGCTCGCATACGGGAGCAATGATGCCACCAGCCCGAGCGCGGCCGCGACGCCAATAGCCGGTGCGCCGCGCACCGCGAGCGTCCGGATGGCTTCGCACACCTCGGCGAGCGTGCGCAGATCGCGCTCGACATGCTCCAGGGGGAGCCGAGTCTGATCGATGATGCGCGCTGCATCCCCGCTCGGGGACCAGCGGACGGCTTCGATGACGTTCACCGTGGAATCCTGCCTACTCGTCGCCCGCTTTTCGCTTGCGGCGGCGACGCTCCGGGAAGTGTTCGTCCAGAAATTTCAACAGCGCCCGCTCCTCGATGCTCTGTCCGGGCGTGGACGGCGCCTTGGCACGCCGGCGTGGCAGCTGGATCGTGATGCCATCGTCCAGATAGCGCGCGATGACCAGCGGATGCACGTACGACTTCCGGCAGATCGCGGGGGTGTTGCCGAGCTCCCACGCGACGACCCGGATCGCCATGACGGCGTTCTTCTTCGCCTGGCTCGCATTCGGCGCGGGACCCACATCGGCGAGGACCGTTGCCGCGCGCAACGTCCCTCCCCACGTGCGAAAATCCTTCGCGGTATACGAGACGCCGACGGCATCCCGCAGGTAGTCGTTGACGTCACGCGCGGTGAGGTCATGCCAGGTCTGGCCGCTCTGATACCGAAAGAGACGCGGACCTGGCGTTTCGAGCAGTCCCTCGACGAACGTCGCGAGTGACTGCTCGACGACCGTCTGCCGCTGCTTGATGGACCGCTTTCCACTATACGTAAAGACAGTGCGGTCGCCGAAGACGGTCGCGTGTTTCTTTCGCATCGTCGCGATCCCGTATGTCCCGTTCTCCTTTGCGTATCGCTCGCTGCCAACGCGAAAGAATCGCTCAATGATCAGGCGCACGACACCCGCTGCGACGCGCTCTCGCGACCACCCCCGCGAGCGAAAGTCCGTCTCAATGCGTTCCCGGATGTTAGGCAGGTCCTTGCCCAGCTGCCGCACCCGGTAGTGCTTGCGAGTCTGGCCACGCTCGACGCTGCGCGGATGATAGCGATACTGCTTCCGCCCTTTCGCATCGAAGCCCCATGCCTGGATCTCGGCGCGCGAGCTCGCCGCCACGTGGACATCCGTCCACGCGGGCGGAATACGCAACGCCTCGACGCGCGTGCGCACGGTCGCCGGTACCGTGCTCCCGCGACCGTTGACATACCGGAAGCCGCGCTGCTTTGAACCCTGCCGGAGGATCCACTCTGCCATGATGCCCTGGAACGGGAAACGATGTGCTGACGAGCGAAACGTACGCGGATGCGGTAACTTTTACAGGCGGCACCTCCCACCGACTGACTCCGTCATGACCTACAACACCCTCACACTCGACGTCGAAGACCGCATTGCGGTACTGGCCATCAACCGTCCGGACAAGCTCAACGCGCTGAACGATGCAACCATGTCGGAGCTCGGCGCGGCGCTCGACGAGATGGAGTCACGCGATGACATCGGCGGCATAATCGTTACGGGGACCGGCCGGGCGTTCGTCGCGGGAGCGGATATCAGCGAGCTGGCCAACCAGAGCGCGATCGAAGGCAAGACGCGCGCACTGGCGGGTCAGGCTGTCTTTGCGAGACTGGAAAACTCACACCGGCCAACGATCGCCGCTGTCAACGGTTACGCCCTTGGCGGAGGCTGCGAGCTGGCCATGGCGTGTCACATCCGCATTGCGTCCGAGTTGGCGAAATTCGGTCAGCCCGAGGCCAAGCTCGGCATTCTGCCCGGGTACGGAGGATCACAGCGGCTGCCGCGCCTTGTCGGCCGCGGTCGCGCCCTGCAATTGCTGCTCACCGGTGAAACGATCGATGCGCAGGAGGCGCTGCGCATTGGACTCGTCAACAAGGTGGTGCCCGCTGCCGAGCTGCTCGCTTCTGCACGGACCATGATGAAGCAGGTGCTGGATAACGGTCCCCTCGCGCTCGCGCTGTGCATCGAGGCCGTGAACTACGGCATGGACATGGGAGTCGACCAGGGCTTGCAACTCGAGTCCAATCATTTTGGCCTGCTCTCCGCCACCTCGGACATGCGGGAAGGCATGCAGGCATTCCTCGAAAAGCGCGCGCCGCGCTTCACAGGCCGATGATGCGACGGTGTCTCGCGTGGCTCGCACTCACGGTCGCTGGCTGTCTTGACTCGCGCGATCGCCTGGAACCACCTCGCATTTACCTGCGGCTGGATCCCACCGCGGTTGCCCCTGGCGGGCAGATTACCGGTGTCGTCTCGGCTGCCGACGCGAGCGGCATCACGTACATCAGGGCACAGCTCGCGATCGAAGGGGACACGGCAAGACCTCAGTCGACGTTTGCCGGCGACTTCCAGCAGGACACGGTGGAGTACGCGTTCGGCTTCACCGTTCCCAGTCGACTGGCGAGCGGCACGCGGCTGTTCATCACCGGCACTGTCCGGGACGACCAGAATTTCGAAGTCACGACGACCGATACGACTGCCGTTCGCTGAAGACCTGCTGATCAGCGCTTCAGCGGGGCTCGGCCGGCGACGATGGTGATGTTATCAGAGCCGCCGCGCTCCAGGGCCAGATCCACCAGTGCGCGACAGACCTGTTCCGACGACTGCATCGTGCGCAGGTGGGTTTCGATCTCGGCGTCGGAGACGTGCTTGGTGAGCCCATCGCTGCACAGGAATACCACGCATCCACGCTCCGTGACATCGACCCGCGTTACCTCAGGCGTCGCCTCGTCGCCACCAATCGCACTCGCGAGGACATTGCTGTAGGGCGAGTGACGCAGCCGGTCCGCGGGCATGAGACCGTCATCCACGAGTTGCTGGCCAACCGTCTGATCGCGAGTCACCTGCCGAAGTGCGTTGCCCGAGAAGACGTAGCACCGGCTGTCGCCCACCTGCACGACGTAGCACCATGGATACACCGTAATCGCGAGCGTCAGCGTAGTGGCCATCCGGCGCTGGTCGGGCCGCTTTGCGGACAGGGCACGTACGGCAGCATGGGCCTCGAGCGCCGCCTTGCGCAGCGCGTCGAAGAACTTCTGCTCGTCCGTCGGCCCTGATGTCGCATGGTAGGTCCGCAGTGTCGATGCAGCGTACTGCGTAATGCACTCGGTGGCGAGACGCGCGGCCTCGCCACCGTCCGCAGCGCCGCCTACACCATCGGCCACCAGCAGAAGCGTCGCCACTCGAGTGCCGCGCAGGGGAAGCGATTCCGCGGAGGGCACGCTGGTCTGGTGAACCACGACCTGCGGGTGAATCGTGCATACCATGAACTGATCCTGATTCTGGGCGCGCACCTTTCCCTGGTGCGTCACGCCGAAGAGATCGAGCTCGTCGTCGGCCGGCCGTATCATTGCCGGGGTGGGCTGCGACGTTCGCCATCCGGGAATCTTCATGGAACCTCCATTCAGCCTCGCGCGATGCTAGAATGGCTGGGAGCGGGCCGGTGAGCAAGCAGGTCCATCCGGACGCCCAGTCTCTTCTCCTCGCCGAATGACGCCTCAGGGTCCCTCCGCTGCACCCGTGCTGCATGCGACCGCCAACGTCTGGCTCGAAGAAATCGACATTCGGGATTTTCGGAACATCGAGCGTCTGCACGCGCGGATTCCCGCCGAGGGGCTCGTGGTGCTCGGGGACAACGGCCACGGCAAGACGAACCTGCTCGAGGCGATCTATTACTTCCACCTGCTCCGCTCCGTCCGCGGCTCGCGAGACGTGGACGTGGTGCGTTTTGGCGCGCCGGGGTTTCACCTTGCGGTCTCGGCGAGCGTTGGCCAGGCCCCGAGGCGCATGGCGGTTGGGTTCGAGCGCTCGAGTAAACGGAAGAAGCTGGTGCTCGACGGGGCCGAGACGCGGCGTTTGACCGAAGGGCTGGGGAGCTTGCCATCGGTTCTCTTCTCGCCTCGCGACCTGCAGTTGATCGCCGGATCGCCTGCGGAACGCCGACGGTATCTGGATATCACACTTGGGCTTTCGTCGCGGCGCTACCTCTCGGCGCTCCAGGGATACCGCGCCGCGCTCTCTCGACGGAACATTGCGCTGCGCGACGCGGGGCGCGAGGGACGAGACGGCAGCGACCTGGTCGCTGTCTGGGAGCCCGCGCTCGCACGTCACGGAGCGCACATCTGGAGCGCACGGCGCGATTGGGTGGATAGCGTGAGCGAGCGATTCAGCGAGCTCTGTGCGCTTATGGGAGAAGCGCAAGATGTTCGGCTGCGCTACGCAAGCGTCGTCCCGCACGGCCCCGATCTGGAGGGCGCTCTCGCGGAGGCGCTCGCCTCGCGCCGCCCGATGGACATTCGTCGATGCGCGACGCACGCCGGGCCGCATCGCGACGAGCTCGACATCACGCTCGGCGTCCGTCGCCTCGGCGAATTCGGCTCGGCGGGGCAACAGCGCACGGCGTCGATCGCGCTGCGCATCCTCGAAGCCGAGACGCTACGGGCGCAGTGCGGTGGCGAGCCCCTGCTGTTGCTGGATGATCCTTTCGCCGAGCTCGATGCGCGCCGGGCGGTGCGCATTCTGGAGCTGCTGGGCCGGTCGGCGGCTGGTCAGACTATTCTGGCCGTCCCGAAGGCGAGCGAGATTCCGCCGGGGATGTTTCGCCTGGAGCGCCGCCACATCGTCGAAGGGCGGCTATCGGACGGCGGCGCATGAGCGCGCCATGCAGTGACCGTCCGCCGGAATCTGTCTGATGAGCGGACCACGCAAACGGCCGCAGCCGGTCGCCGACGCCATTTCCAGTTTTCTGAAAGGCGCTGGCCTCTCCAATCGCGTAGAGCAGGCGGCGATCATCCCCGAATGGGCGACGCTCGTCGGGCCTCAGATTGCGCAAGTGACGCAGCCGCTGTCCATCACGCTCGACGGTGTGCTCTTCGTCGCGGTGACGACGCACGCCTGGATGAATGAGCTCTCGATGATGGAACCCGATCTGTTGCGGGCTCTCAACGAGCGCGCCGGTCCATCGAAGATAATGCGCATCCATTGGCGCCTGATGCGGTAGCGCACGACCACGATTGGTACTCTATTGCGAGGTGGATATTTGTGAGGCTGCTAACTCACGTTATTGCATGGGTTTAGCGTAAACCTAGACTGTTGCATTTGCGAGTCCGAGTCGTTAGCTTACGCAGGTTAGGGAATGTAATTCTTCGGTATTTATTCGGTATGTGATTTTTGACTGGACTCCATGGCCAAGACTGCTGAAAAAAGTACGGAAAGCGAATACGGCGCAGGACAGATCCAGGTCCTCAAGGGACTCGAAGCCGTTCGCAAACGCCCGGGCATGTACATCGGTTCCACCTCTGCCCGCGGACTGCATCATCTGGTGTACGAGGTCGTCGACAACTCCATCGATGAGGCGCTCGCGGGATACGCGACCACCGTCGATGTGACCATCCACGCAGACGATTCCATCACCGTGCGCGACAACGGCCGCGGCATTCCGGTCGACATCCATCCCACGGAAAAGATTCCGGGCGTGGAGCTCGCCATGACCGTCCTTCACGCCGGCGGCAAGTTCGACAAGAACAGCTACAAGGTGTCGGGCGGGCTGCACGGCGTCGGGGTGTCCGTCGTCAATGCGCTGAGCGAGAAGCTCAAGGTGTGGGTCAAGCGCGACGGCAAAGAGCACTACATGGATTTCACGCGCGGCGATACGACGACCAAACTGAAGGTCACGAACGCCAAGGTTCCGCCGAAAGAATCAGGGACGACGGTCTGGTTCAAACCCGACCCGACGATCTTCACTGATCTGAACTACGATCACACCACGCTGGCGACGCGGCTCAAGGAGCTGTCGTTTCTGAACAAGGGCGTCACCATCACGCTCGCCGATGAGCGCGAAGGCAAGCAGCGCACCGATGAGTACCATGCCAAGGGTGGACTGCGCGAGTTCGTTCAGTACCTGAACGACAAGCGAAAGACCCTCCACCCCGAGGTGATGTACCTCGAGAGCGAGCGCGACGACATCGGCATCGAGCTCGCCATGCAGTACAACGACGGCTACAACGAGACGGTGTTCTCCTTCGTCAACAACATCAACACGCACGAAGGCGGCACACATCTCACGGGCCTGAAGAGCGCCCTGACGCGCACCATTAACAACTATGCGTCCAAGGGCAATTTTCTGAAGAAGGCGGACTTCACGCTCAGCGGCGATGATGTGCGCGAAGGGCTCACCGCCGTGCTGTCGGTCAAGGTGCGCGAGCCCCAGTTCGAAGGGCAGACGAAAACGAAGCTCGGCAATTCCGAAGTCGAGAGTGCGGTCAAGACACTCGTGAACGAGTGGCTGTCAGCGTACCTCGAAGAGCACCCGCGCACCGCCAACATCGTCGTGGAAAAAGCGGTGTCGGCCGCCCGGGCGCGCGAAGCTGCACGCAAGGCGCGCGATCTCACCCGCAAGAAGTCGGCGCTCGACATCGGCAACCTGCCCGGCAAGCTGGCGGATTGTTCGCTCAGCGATCCCGCGCTGTGTGAGCTCTACCTCGTCGAGGGAGATTCTGCAGGCGGGTCGGCGAAGCAGGGTCGCGATCGCATGTTCCAGGCTATCCTGCCATTGCGCGGCAAGATCATCAATGTCGAGAAGGCCCGCATCGACCGTGTCTTCTCCAACGAGGAAATCCGGACGATCATCACAGCCATCGGCTCCGGGATCAAGGATGATTTTACCCTGGGTTCCACGCGTTATCACAAAATCATCCTGATGACCGACGCCGACGTCGACGGCGCGCATATTCGGACGCTGCTGCTGACGTTCTTCTATCGGCAGATGCCGCAGCTCCTCGAGGCGGGCTACGTCTATATCGCACAGCCACCCCTGTATCGGGTGGCGAAGGGTAAGGAGGAGTACTACGCCTACGACGAAAGCGAACGCGACGAGGTCGCAAAGCGTCTCGGCAACGGCGATGGCAAGGCAGGCATCAACATCCAGCGCTATAAGGGACTCGGCGAGATGAATCCCGACCAGCTCTGGATGACCACCATGGATCCGCAGCGCCGCACCCTGCTGCGCGTCAACCTCGAGGACGCTGCCGACGTCGCGGACCGCATGTCGCAGACTGACCAGCAGGTAAAGACCAACAATGTCTTCGAGACGCTCATGGGCGATGAAGTCCAGCCGCGCCGCGAATTCATCGAGCAGAATGCCCGGTTCGTGAGCAACCTCGATATCTGATCAGACAACACGTCTGATCAGTCGAACCCGGTTACTGCGGGACTTTCGGGTAGAAGACGCCCCACGTCTTCGGGATGCCCGAGTGCTCGCTGCAAAAGCCGAGTACCAGGCGAAAGAGCAGCAGCACCGTGCCCGTGATCCAGATCACCGAAACAACCATCCACCAGTCGCGAGCAGTGCGAGGCGCACTCGGCGCGGCGCGCGGAGTCAGGACGCTACGTGCCGATTGCAGCTCGTCTGGCAACGCAGCGGTAGCCGACTGCGGAATGTCCCGTCGTGGAGTGGCCAGTGGTGCGGACTTCGGCGGTGCATTGGGCGACGCAAGCGGGGCAGACTTCGGTGGCGCGTTCGGTGAAGCGAGCGGAGCCGACTTCGGCGGGGCGTTGGGCGATGCGAGCGGAGCCGACTTCGGCGGCGCATTAGGCGATGCCAGCGGTGCTGACTTTGGCGGTGCGTTCGGCGATGCGAGCGGCGCTGACTTTGGCGGCGCGTTCGGTGACGCAAGCGGTGCAGCCATCGGCGGTGCGTTCGGTGACGCCGATGTGGGCACCGGTGACGAAACGGCATCCGGACGTGTGCCGGTCTGCACGTTGGACGGAACGACGCTGGACGGAGTGACGCTGGACGGCGCGATCTTCGCCGCGAGGACCGTCAGATTCCACTTTGGTGCGACGGCACCGATGAACGGAAGCACGACCACGGCACTGACCGCCACGGTCCAGATAAAATGTCGCGTCGCCGCCGGCTGGCTCATTTACCTTCCCTCCCCCTTGGCCTTATCGATCAATCCCGACAACCTGATCGCCTCCATCACCGGTGGCGCTCCGGCAAGTTAACCCCCGCTCACTCTGTATACTCTGCCGCGCCGTCCGCCGTGACGCGGTGAGTAACCAGCTTCAGGGGCTCCTCTGCCGCATCTGCTATCGCAATCGCCCTCTGAAGCACCGCTCGGCCGGTGGCGATGCCCGCCGCGTCGCGCGCGAAAATTGTGGCAAGAGGCTCACCCGCCTCCACCCGAGCTCCCGGCTTGGCCGTGATGAGAAATCCAACCGTTGGGTCCACCAGGTCCGCCATCGTGGTGCGGCCGCCGCCAAGCGCAGTAATGCCGCGGCCGATGGAGCGTGGATCAACACTGGCCACGACCCCGCTCCGCGGTGCGGCGTATAACTCGACGGCTTGTGCCTGCGGCAGCGCCGCCGGATCGTCCACGACGCCCGGATTGCCGCCCTGCGCCTCGATGATCTGTTGAAATCGCCTTGCCGCGGTACCAGATCGGATGGCTTGCGCCATCATCTC
>JBKJRV010000280.1:0-6223 GCA_046593115.1 Gemmatimonadaceae bacterium | reverse complement strand
CCCGAGCGCGCGGGGGCGCGCATGCCCCGCGATGCGCCGCGGCGCGACGGATGCTAACCTCTCGACCCGATCGATGAGCCCCGCTGCACCCACGGAGCACCCCGCCAGCGGCCGAGTGCTCGGCGACAAGTACGCGCTGATCCGCGAGCTCGGCGCCGGCGGCATGGGCACCGTCTACGAAGCCGAGCACACGTGGACGACGCGGCGGGTGGCCATCAAGGTCATGCGCCCGGAGTACAGCCGCGACGAGGTCGCCGTGCAGCGCTTCCTCCAGGAAGCCAAGAGCGCCACGCGCATCGCGCACCCGAACATCGTCGAGGTGCTCGACATGGGGCGCGACCTCCACGACGGCTCGCTCTACCTCGTGCAGGAGCTCATGGCCGGCAGCGACCTGCGCGCGCGGCTCGACGCCGTGAGCCGGCTGCCGATGCTCGAGCTGCTGGAGATCGCCGTGCCGATCATGGGCGCGCTCGTCGCGGCCGAGGAGCGCGGGATCATCCACCGGGACATCAAGCCCGAGAACATCTTCCTGGCGCGCAGCGCGAACGGCGCGCTGGTGCCCAAGCTGATCGACTTCGGCATCTCGAAGGTCGTCGCCACGGGCACCACGACGCGCGCGCTGACCTATAGCGGCGCGACGCTCGGCACGCCGCAGTACATGTCCCCCGAGCAGGCGACCGGCGACCGCGTCATTGACGGGCGCAGCGACATCTACTCGCTCGCGGCGGTGCTCTACGAAATGCTCGGCGGCGAGCCGCCGCATCAGGGTCAGACCGTGCAGGCCGTGATCGCGCGAGTCCTGACCGAGCGTCCGCGCAACCTGCGTATCATCCGTCCCTCGGTGCCGGAGCACGTCGCGGAGGCTGTCGAGCGGGCACTCGAGAAGCTCCCCGCCGATCGCTGGGCCAGCGCGAAGGAATTCGCCGATGCGCTGAGCGGGCGGACGGTGTCGCACGCGACTTCGGCGCACGCTCGCTCCGCGGACCGTGCGAAACGGCGGCCGATGGCGGCCATCCTCGGACTGTCGCTGGCGCTGCTGATTGTCGGTGCGCTCGCGGTGTGGGGGTGGATGCGCGGCCCAACGGAGTTACGCACGCCCGCCCGGTTCATCCTCGGCCTGCCGGTCGAGCCGCGATTCACCGCCGGAACCGGCCCCGACATCGCGATCTCCCCCGACGGCAAGATGGTCGTATATGTCTCACGCCGGGATGGACAGACCAAGCTTTACGTCCGCCCCATCGGATCCCTGCAGTCGCGAGAGCTCGCGGGGACCGAAGGCGGACTGTCACCCTTTTTCTCGCCCGATGGCGAATGGATCGGGTTCACCGGCTCCTCGAAGATCCGGAAGGTTCCCACCGTCGGTGGGGCGTCGATCGTGCTGGCCGACGCGCCGCTTGTGACAGGAACGACCTGGGGGCCCGACAACGAGATCGTGTATTGCCGCGGCAATGAGCTCATGGCCGTGTCGGCCGACGGCGGAGTGCCGCGGAACATCGCGACACTGGACACGACCTCGCGCTCCTTCGCCTGCGCCTGGCCGGAATTTCTTCCCGGGGGCAAGGCGGTGGTGCTCACGATCGCGCGCGGCACTCTGCAATCGATGGAGCTCGCGGTCGTGACGATGGATGGCGAGGTGAAGCAGCTCGGGATCTCGGGAACGAGCCCACGTTTCGTACGAGGCGGCTATCTCGTCTATACGCGCGCGGACGGCTCGGTGATGATGCTGCGGTTCGATGCGAAGCGGTTGCGCCCCCTCGGCCCGGCGATCCCCACCGGTGAAACGATTCCCGTCAAGCTGGGGGGCGCGACCAATCTCACGATCTCGCGCGAAGGGACGGCGATCTTCATTGGCGGGACGTACAACGTGGTGCCGGTCCTCGTCGATCACAGCGGGGTTTCACGCGTGCTGCTGGAAACTCCGCGCGTCTATCGCATTCCGCGCTTCTCCCCGGACGGACGGCGCATCGCATTCACCACGCTCGCAGCCGGCATTCAGGATCTCTGGATCTACGATCTGCCGTCGTCCACGCTCACCCGGCTGGTGAGCGGCGAGGATGTCCACCAGCCGGAGTGGACGCCCGATGGAAAGAGCGTCGCCTACACCGCCGTCGTGAGCGACCGCGGCGAGGACATTCTCCTCCAGGCGGTGGATGGAAGCAGTCCCGCCGAGCTGCTGGTGAGTCTCCCGGGGGATCAGTACGACGCGACCTGGACGCCCGATGGGAAGACGCTCGTCTACCTGTACGACGATCCCGATCCCACGCATCCGAGCATCGGTGTCATGCCCATGGATGGCGACCGGACGCCGAGGCCGTGGCTCGCGACACCGGATCAGGAGCGAAGTGCACGGGTGTCGCCGAAGGGCGATCTCATCGCCTACGCCTCGGACGCTTCGGGGCGGATGGAAGTGTACGTGCGGCCATTCCCCGGATCGGGTGGCCGGCTCCAGGTGTCATCCGGCGGCGGTACCGAGCCGGTGTGGGCGCGCGATGGGCGAACGCTCTACTATCGTGACAACGACCGGATGATGGTGGCGACGGTCGCGACGTCACCCGAGCTGATGGCCTCGGCGCGGAAGCTGGTGTTCGATCAGCCCTTCTTCGCCGAGGGGACGCACACCTTTTATGATCTCAGTCCCGACGGAAAGACCTTCCTCATGCTCAAGCAGGCGGAGGATCTCACCCAGTTCCTCGTCGTGGTGAACTGGGACGAGGAGCTGCGGCGGAGGGCGGCGACGTCTGGAGCAAGGTAGAGCAAAGGGCCCCGCGGGCTGCGGGCGGAGGGCTGCGGGAGTAAGGCGGAGTCTGGCGCGTATTCCCCTCGCTCCTACATTGGCTCTCCATGGATAGCGTCGCGCAACTCAAGTCGGCCCTGGCAGGGCATTATGAGATAGAGCGAGAGCTCGGTCGTGGGGGAATGGCGACCGTCTATCTCGCGCGCGACATCAAGCACCAGCGGAAGGTCGCCCTGAAGGTGCTCCTGCCCGAGCTCGCGGCGGTCATCGGACCGGAACGCTTCCTGAGCGAGATTCGCGTCACCGCCAATCTGCAGCACCCAAATCTGCTCCCGCTCTTCGATTCGGGCGAAGCGGAGGGACTGCTCTACTATGTAATGCCGTATGTCGCCGGCGAGGCGTTGCGCTCGCGACTCGACCGCGAGAAGCAGCTCCCGATCGGAGAGGCGCTGCGACTGGGCACCGCGATTGCCTCGGCGCTCGATTACGCGCACCGGAATGGCGTCGTTCACCGCGACCTCAAACCGGAGAATGTCCTGCTCCAGGATGGGCAGCCGGTGATCGCCGACTTCGGGATCGCGCTCGCGGTCTCGAATGCCGGCGGCGCCCGGATCACGCAAACCGGCCTCTCGCTCGGCACGCCGCAGTACATGTCCCCGGAGCAGGCCACTGGCGATCGCGCCGTCGATGGCCGCACCGACATCTATTCGCTCGGCGCAATGATGTACGAGATGCTCACCGGCGATCCGCCGCACACCGGCAGCACGGTCCAGGCGATCATCGCGAAGGTGCTGACCGACAAGCCGGGGAGCATGCGCACCGTGCGCGACACCATCCCGGAGTATGTCGACCACGCGGTGCTCAAGGCGCTGCACAAGTTTGCCGCCGACCGGTGGGAAACCGCGAGTGAGTTCGCGGAAGCGTTGCAGGGTCGCCTGCCCGCCTATCCATCTGTCTCGGGCGCGATCGCGCACGTCGCGCCGAAGCCGTCAGGACGCCAACGGTTACGCCGCGCGTTGCGGGAAGTGCGCCTGCGCGACCTGGTGCTCATCGCGCTGCTCCTCGCCCTGACGGCCGACTCGGCCTATCGGCACCGACAGCTGCGCGTGCTCGACAGCCAGCGGCCGACGCGCTTTAAGGTTTCCTTTGAGCCTGGCCAGCGCATCATCACCGCGCCGGGAAACGCGGCGGCGATCACGCCGGATGGAAAGAATATCGTTTATGTCGGCGAGGCGGGGTCGGTGCGGCAACTCTACATCCGACCGATCGACGACCTGCGCGCGCGTGCCGTCCCGGGTACCATCGGCGCGACGGCTCCCTTCTTGTCGCCCGACAACAAGTGGATCGGCCATTTCCACGCCGACGGAACCTTGCGCAAGGTCCCCATCGATGGTGGCCCTTCCACGACACTGATGACGGCTCGGAACCGGACCGGTGCGAGCTGGGCTGCCAATGAATCGATCGTCGTCGGCGCGAATGGAAAGGTTCGAGGATTGACAGTGGTATCCGCCAATGGGGGTGAGCCACGTGCGCTTACGAACCCGGATACTCTGCACGGCGACTTCGAGCACGCGAATCCGTTGGTGCTGGAGGATGGCGAAACGGTGCTCTTCACATCGTTTGGGCGAGGGCAGACGTTTCGCCTGGGGATCGCGTCACTCTCGAAAGGAACTCACGCCCTCCTCGACGTCGGCGGTCTGGTCCCGATCGGCGTCGTGGACAGGAACCTGCTCTTCATACGTCCCGATGGCGCGCTCATGGCGATACCGGTCGATCTTAGTCGGGGCCGCACCTCCGGGAACGCGATTCCACTCGTCGATGGGATCACCGCGCTCCCGCTTTCGGCATTCCTGTCACGCAATGGGACGCTGGTGTATGTCCGGGGAAACTCATCGACGATCCTCAGTCTTGTCGATTCTCGGGGAGATACGAAGCCGGTCATTCCCGAGGCGCGGCTGTATCAGAATCCGAAGCTGTCGCCGGATGGAAAACAGATCGCGGTGAGCATCGGTGTCCAGCCCAACAACGACATCTGGATTTACGATCTCGCATCGCGGACGCTCACGAAACTGTCATCGGGTGGGAACAACGAGCGACCCGAATGGACTCCCGATTCCCGTCGCGTGCTGTACCGGTCGGATCGAGATGGCGAGACGACGATCTGGTGGCAGGCCGCTGACGGAAGCGGGTCCGCCGAGCGCCTGCTGCCGAAGGGCGTCGAGGCGAACGAAGGAATCATCACCCCTGACGGCAAGACGTTACTGTACCGCATCGACTCGACGACGACGCGCCGCGATATCTGGATGATGGCGCTCGGCGGTGATCGGAAATTGCAGCCGCTCCTGACCGACCCCTACGAGGAGCTCGCGCCGCGGGTCTCACCGAATGGAAAATGGCTCGCGTACGCCAGCGACCAGAGCGGACAATACGAGGTCTATGTCCGGCCGTTCCCGGAACCGGGCGGGAGATGGCAGGTGTCGGATGGCGGGGGTGGAGAGCCGATCTGGTCACACGATGGGCGCCGGCTTTTCTACCGTTCCGGCGGCTCGTCGAGCCTCGGCAGCAGCGCCGGGCTGAGCGGCATAGTCGGATCGGGACTCAGTGTCGCAACCGTGTCGATGACGCCTTCCTTCTCGGTCACCGGCCGGCAGAGACTGTTCGAAGGCGACTATCTGACTTCGCGTACTCATCAGAACTACGACGTTACGCGCGACGATCAGCATTTCCTGATGCTGCAGCCGGTGGACGCCGAGGGGATGCAGGTGATCGTCGTCGTGGACTGGGTGAAGGAGTTGCGCGCGAGAATCGCCGCCGAGTCGAGGAAGTAGGGAGAGACGATCGCATCGTGCGTGAGCTACGTCGGAAGCCAGGCCACCGCGATCCGGGCGGGCCTGTCCGACTGCCCTTCAGGGCGCTCTCGTAATCCGCAGCTGTGACGTATCGCTGGGAGAGTATGAGAACCCATAGCGTGTCACAACGCCAGGCGCGTCCACCCTACTACGGGTGCGAACTCTCCGCGCGGATCCGTTCGCCGTGACGACCATGACCTCCAGCAGGTATGGCCCGCGCTGATGCCCGATGACGCTCACCTCATAGCGTCCGGCCGGTGGCGTCGTCAGCAGGAACCGACGCTCCAGCGACTCTGGAGGCGGATCCGCATCCGTCTGCATTCGCGGCGCCGCGCTGTCGTACGACGCATGCGCCATCTCAGCAAGCGGCTGTCGGCGGACTGGATCGTAGCCCGTTCGCTGACCTGACGGCGACGTCACTACGAGATCGGCGGGCGTATTCCCGGGTTCGATGGGCTCGAGGACGATGATCATCTCGGACCGGTCGAGCGATGCCAATCGCGCATTGCTGGCGGGCAACGTCTCGCGCGCTACCACGCCCTGATGCGGCGCGCGTGTGAGCGCCGAATCGGACGCCGCGCTCTCAGCGACCGCCGGAGTGTCAGTTGTACGTTCGGCCCGATCGCGACACGCACTCGCG
>JBKJRV010000143.1:0-2652 GCA_046593115.1 Gemmatimonadaceae bacterium | reverse complement strand
CGCCGTCGTGTTCTGCGCCAATGCCATGACGCTGCACGCCCAGTATATTGCCGATAGCCGCGTCCAGCCCGCACTGAATCCCGTCAACGTCGTTGTTCACGCCATGCTCGCATGGGGG
The DNA here is from genome assembly GCA_046593115.1 of Gemmatimonadaceae bacterium. Taxonomy (GTDB): domain Bacteria; phylum Gemmatimonadota; class Gemmatimonadetes; order Gemmatimonadales; family Gemmatimonadaceae; genus JBKJRV01. The sequence continues at coordinate 2,534 of JBKJRV010000143.1, read as the reverse complement.
GCCGAGCAGGGCTATCACTATGTGAACCTCGGGATGTCCACCGAGCCCGGCGGCGCGTCGGTGAACTGGGGGCTTTTCCGCTTCAAGGAAGGCTTCGGCGGCCGCAGCATTCTTCGCGAGACCATGGAGCTCGATCTGACACAGGCCACAGCGGCAACCGGAGAGTAAAGGTGGAACAGAAAACCGGCGCCGACTATCTCACGTGAACGCGCCACCGTTCACGCTCATAATGGCCAGCTATAATCACGAACCGTATGTCGTGGCGGCTATTCGTTCGGTGCAGTCGCAGACCATGCCCTTTGACCGTATCGTGTTCTTCAGCGACGGCTCGACCGATCGGACACTGGAGTTGGCCCGGGAAGCATGGGGGAACGATCCACGAGTCGAATACCTCGACGATCTTGCGACGAACCGGGGTCTTGTCGCGCGGCTCACCGATGCATTCAGTCGCGTGCGCGACGGGATGGTTATTCTCTCATCCGGGGACGATCTCGTCTATCCGAACGCGGTGCAGCTCCACAGGGAAGCGCTGTTGCGGACGGGACGCCAGTGGTCGATGGCCGGCATGGACATCATCGATCACGAGAATCGCCTCCTCCGGCGCGTAGGTCCGAACGCAGCGGTTCAGGGCTCGCGTCATGCGGCGTATCGCGCCGTGCTGGGAATGGATCCGTTCCACCCGCACGGTCACTGCATCCGCGCGTCGCTCTTCCACCAGATCGGCGGTTATGGGCGAGCAGGCCTTGTTGATGACTACACGCTGTATCTGAAGATAGCGTGGGCCGAAGAGCCTGCGGTATCGACAGAGGTTGTCGCTGCATATCGAAAGGTTCCCGGGTCGCTTACCGAGGCAAGGAACGAGCAGATGTGGCTCGAATGCGCGCGCATTGCGTTCGGCGAAGTTCGACGCGCCCCGGTGCCTGCCCTGGCGGCGACGTCGAAGTGGCTTGTATCAGCGGCGCTGAGCGCAGCCAAGGGTGCCTGCTTCGCCCGCGCGCTCCGGCATTTTGTGGTCGGTTTCGTGCTGTGGCCAGCGCCATCGACGATCAGGCGGACTGTCACCGCGCTGCGACGGTATCTCGACCGGAAATACCGTCCGATTACGGACATATCGGGGATCGACACGCGATGACTACTTCCCCCGGTTCATTGAGCCCGCATGCCGAGGCGGTCCCCGCGGTCGAGAGGTGTCCGCTCGTTATTTTTCGGCAATGCCCCACGTTGCATTGGAAAGCCGTGCCCGCTGAGGCTCGAACATGAGATGGGAGAAGCTCGGGCTTGTCTACGGGCCTGACGGAAGCAGTTCCTGGGCGAGACATAGCGCACTTCAGCCGACTCCGCTTCTTCTGAGCCCGGATGTCATCCGCGTGTTCGCGGGTTTTCGCGATGACGAAGGAATAAGTCGCGTGGGTAGCGTTGATCTCGACGCAAGGAACCCGATGCAAGTACTTGCCGTATCCGATCGGCCGATTCTGGATGTTGGTACTCCGGGTCGGTTCGACGACAATGGCGTCGTCCCTTGCGCTCTTGCGCGGCGCGGCGAGGAAATCTTTCTCTATTACGCCGGATACCAGATTCCGAAGCGGGTAAAGTTCGTGGCATTCAGCGGACTGGCGGTCAGCACGGATCAGGGGTCCTCCTTTCGCCGATATTCCAGCGTTCCGATTCTCGAACGCACAGAGGCGGAGCCGCTGTTTCGGGCCATCCATTCCATCCGTGAGGAAGACGGCCGCTGGCGCGTATGGTATGGGGGAGGCGGCTCCTGGATAGAAGATGGCGGCCGCGTGCTGCCGGTTTATGATGTGCGGTATATGGAATCGTCCGATGGGCTGAATTTTCCAAAGACGTTTCATACCGCAGTGACGTTCAATCATCCCGATGAGTTTCGGATTGGTCGACCCTTCGTGATTCGAACCGGGGACCTCTATCGCATGTTCTATGGCACCGCCCGTCGCGGCACTGGCTACCGGCTTGGATACGCGGAATCGCACGACGGGGTAATGTGGATAAGGAAAGATGAACAGGTAGGCATCGACGTGGCCACCAGCGGCTGGGACAGCGGAATGGTGGCATATCCTTCGGTGATCACTGCCGGGGATAACACCTATATGTTCTATAATGGCGGCGACATGGGCCGTCGCGGTTTTGGTTGCGCTGTCCTCACGAGGTGGTAAATGGCGGAAAAGCTACTGAAGCTCCAGACTCGATCCACGACCCAACAGAATGAAGCGCGGCAGGTGTTGCAGGAATGTTTCGAGACTTCGCCGATTCCAACCGACCAGCTTCTGGTGAATCTGGCGCTGTATACACGCAGCTCTGTGCTCGCGAAGGTTCTTTACGTGAATGAGCTTTACGAGAAGATCGTGCGCATTCCCGGCGTCATCATGGAGTTCGGCGTGTGGTGGGGTGCCAACGTCGCGCTGTTCCAGAACCTTCGTGCGGTTTACGAACCGTACAATTACACCCGGAAGGTGATCGGCTTCGATACCTTCGAAGGTTATCCCGGTGTTTCAGCGCAGGATGGCGCGCACGAG
>JBKJRV010000418.1:0-15358 GCA_046593115.1 Gemmatimonadaceae bacterium | reverse complement strand
GTGTTCCTCCCGGCTGGAGCAGCCGCTCGGCAGACAATGCCGCGGTCGTGCACGAATCACCGAAGTCAACTGCGCATAACGCCGACGAGGGAAGCACCCGCGCGTCGCGATGCACCGCCAGCACAGGTACGTCGGCATACGGAAGTATCCCGGTCGTTGTCTCGTCGCCGAGGAGGCGCGAAAGCCACCGATGCCTTGCGAGGCCCATCACGATCAGGGAGGCATCGACCTCGCGCGCGATCGAATCGATCGTCGGGCCGGGACGGCCGAACGCAACCCGGAGCGCGGAGTGGTTCAGTCCAATGCTCCTGAGCTGTCGAGCAACCTTGTCGAGCACGTTCTGGGTGCGGACATCGTCCCGCCGCAAACGGCTACTATTGAACAGCGCTCTCACGTGCTTCGTGCCCGGCTCGAGAATGGTGAGAATCGTCACATGACTCGGGACGACGCGCAGCATTTCAGCCGCGAGCCTGAGCGCCGCGCCGGCGGTCCGAGTTCCGTCGGTTGCGACAAGAATGTGCCGAGTCGTTTCGCGTGCACGGGTCACCTGGGCTCTGTCAGCAGCGGCGAGATCATCACGGCTGGTGAATGTCGGCGCGTTCATCATCGTCATCTCCGGTCAGGGAACCAGCGCCAGCGGCATCATGCTCGGGCTTCCGGCAGTCTCCTTGGCAGGCGACCGGACCCGCGTGGATTCCAGATCGACCTTTGTCTCGCTGATCACCAGAACGGGGCAGGTCGCGCCGCGAAGGACTTCGGCAGCCACGCTGCCAAGGACACTCCGGGCGACGCTTCCTGCTCCCCGGCTTCCCATAATGATCAAGTCTGCTTCTATCCGCTTTGCTGCGGCGACAATCTCCTGTCCCGCGTCGCCGAACAGCACTTCGCTGCTGACACGCGAGCGGTCGAGACCCGTCTTGAGCAGAGTCTCCATCCACCGGTCGGCCTGCTCCCCGAACTCCTCTGATATCCGGGCCTCGTCGAAGATCTGATTATTGCTCGTGGCGGCTTCTACGGACAGCACGTGACTGAGAATCGCGGAGCTGATTACATGTACCGCCGTCACGCGGGCGTCGAACCGCGCCCCCAGAAACTGGGCCCAGCTGAGCACTGCTGGTGTCACGTCAGCATCATCGAGGGCAACAAGAACTCGGCGAGGCCGCACGTCGCGGACCGCCGTCGCCAGCAGGACCGGAACCGGTGATCGCGTGATCAGGCGCTCGGCGGTGCTTCCGATGCGTGACCAGAGTCCCGGGCGCTCACCGTGGGCACCCACGATGATGAGATCGGCGCGCGAGTCGCGCGCGATCGTCGCGATCTGTTCCGCAGGCGATCCCACGGTTGCCTCAATTCGGACTCTCCTGCACGGGAGGAGCTTCGCAAGCTCCCGCAGTTTCCTGTCGGCGCCGTCCCGGGCGATCTCGAGAACAGGCTCGAGCGAGGGATACCGCCCTCGCAAGAAGCGCGGCGCCTGTGGCGCGAACGCGGAGTAGACCAGGATCAGCTCGGCAGACTCGACGATGTGCTGCGCTGCCCACTTTGCCGCGGCAATGGACGCCGGACTGAAGTCGACACCGACGACCACTCTCTGGAGATCCATGATTTCGTCCTCTGACTTGTGATCAGTGCCAGCAGCAGCGCATCCGGCGTCCCTGGCAGGAACGGCTCGTTGGGGCATCCGTGCACAGGGAATCTCGGGCTGCGCCGGATCGGCGCCTATCGGGGAATCCGAGGAATCGCTGTCGGGGAAGTTCCCTCTGCCACTCGGCTCGATCCTTCGGCAACCCGCCGGCGCGCGTCGCGGTCTGCGATCGCCACCGCCTCACGGGTTGCGGCGGGTTACAGATGCAGTGAGCCCCTGCTTTGACATTGCTGTCGTTGCAGGGGCTCTAACCGCTGGCGTTCGCCGGTCGTTCTGTTTCGACACCATTGCTCAGGAGTTTTTGAAGACTCTCGGGACAATGATCTGGCCGGCAATCTTTCCCTCGTCGGACGGGTTCCGATTCAGGTGCTCCCTGGCCAGGGAGCTTTGGTTGTGTCCAGCGACCTCACAACCTGCGTGGTAAACTCGAACTCGCTTCCACACTGCCTTCCGACGGTACGCCGCGGGGAGGCTCCGTTCTCGGGGATCCCGTCCCTTGAACGCACCGGAATAATACCGGTGAGCGTTCCGCGCACCAATCCGGGAATCCCTGATGTTTCGTGAGGTAATCCCGCACGGCGTCGGCATCGCGTGAGGTGGAATGCAGTGAGAGCACCTGCCCATCGTTGGCGTCCCCTTACACCATTTCAGGGGTAACCCGATGTTCCAAGGTTCGAACCCCTGCCACCTTAGCAAGACTTCCGCCGCGATCGGACGCGCGTGAGCCGGCAGTCGCGGGATCGCAGCAACATTGGGGTTCAGCCAGGAGGCACCATGCGGTACCATCATTTCCTGATCGCGGCGCTCGTAGGAGGGGCACCCTCACTCGCCGCCCAGTCCGTGAGCTTCTCCGGACCAGAGATTCGACCGCTCATCGGGGTCTACATGCCGATCGGGGGGCTGAATTCGCAACTCAAGCCCGCCGCGACGCTGGGTGCGCAGTACGCGTACGAGATGGCGCATAACTTTCACGTTCTCGCCTCCGTCGGTTGGACGCACGGCCATAGTCGCCTTCCGAGCCTCAGTGAGGATCTGGTCAGGATCTGGCAGTACGATGCCGGCGCGGAGGTGAACCGCGTTCGGAAGATCGGCGCAACCTGGATGTTCCGCCCCTTTGTCGGCGCAGGGGTAGGTGGGCGGACGTACGACTACAAGGCCGATGGCGTCGTTCGGAACTACTGCGCGGCGGGTTATGCATCAACGGGCGCGGAGCTCCAGCGCGTTTTGCTGGCATGGCGGCTCGAGGCACGCGGCTACCTCACCTGTTACCGCTCACCCGTCACGGAAAAGACGAGAGTTGGAAACGACTTCGCGCTGTCGCTCGGGGCGGTCTGGCATCTCCGTTGAGATAGGACGCTACGTTTCGCCAATGCTCCGCGACCTCGCCCCGTCGCGATCGCGGTGGCCTGGTAGACCATCGTCTCCCGCTCGGAGAGCGACGTCTCCGGCGCGAGCACCGCGTCAGCGCGCTTTGACACTGGAAGCGATTCGCCGGTCAACGGAGCCTCGGTGGCAGAGAGCTCGGTCGTCGAGAGTAGCCGTGCGTCGGCCGGAACCCCCTGTCCGGCCTCGAGCTCGATCACATCGCCCGGCACCAGATCGCGGGCGTCGATGTCGAGGTGTTCGCCTTCCCGGAGGACCGTGGCACGCGGGACTTCCAGTTGCAGGAGGGCGTGCATTGCCCGCCGCGCGCGCAGCTCGGTGACGAAGCCGATCGAGGCGTTGATCACGAGAACCCCCGCGATCGCGATGGCATCAATGACATCACCGGTCGCGAGCGCGATGCCGGCGGCGGCGATCAGCAGGAGCACCATCATGCTCCTGAACTGATCGATGAGAATGGATGCGGCGCTCCGCGGAGGCGCCGAGGGAAGTGCGTTGGGCCCAAGACGCGCGAGCCGTTCCCGCGCCGTGCCGCCGCTCAGGCCACTCGCGCTCGACTCGAGCCTGGCGATCACCTCGGCGCAAGGGATCGCATGCCAGGAGACAGTCTCCCTTCCTGGCATTAGTTCTCTCGTCGCATCACGCACAATGCAGGAAAGCTGGTGAATGGCGACCGATCTGTCACATGCTTTTTGGCGTCCTGGCGAGGTCTCTGCACGCTGCTTTTCGCGAGTGCCCCCTCACACGCTCCCTGCCGGCGCGGGAGGCGCGATCAGCAACGAGTGTTTCGCACTGCGCACCAGCGCGCTGGTGACGCTGCCGACAAGCAACCGCGTCAGGAACGGATGACGATGGCTTCCGACGGCGATCAGGTTGATATCTGCCCGGTAGGCAAACGCGATCAACTCCGGGGCAGGCTCTCCATCGAGCAGAACCGCCTCGACGTGAATTCCCGCGGGCACGCTAAGCTCCTTACGCAGCCTCGCGAATGACGAGGCAATGCCCTGGGAATAGATAGCGTTGGTCCCCTCGGTTTCCTCGCTGTTGTCAGTTGCGGGTCGCACGTAGACCACGTGCAGCGTCCCGTTAGGAGCAAGCATGCTGATTGCGACTCGTGCCGCACGCAGGCTCGCACGACTGAAGTCCACGGCCACCGCCACCCGCTGAGGGAGCGTGTTCAGTAATGGTGTGACCGCCAGAACGGGCACGGGTGACTCACGCACTACCCGGAGCGTGGTTTCATCGCGCAGCCACCGCTCGACGGTGCCATGGGCACGGAGGCCCATCACCACCAGCGAGGCTCCCTGCCGGCGCGCCTCTCGAACGATGATGCTGGCGGGCGGTCCCACTTCAATGTCGACGGGCCAGCCGAGTTGGCTGGCTGACGCGTCACGCATGTGACGGCTGATACTCTGCAGCCGTCGGTCGGTTTCGGAATGCATCACGGCGCTGGCCTGAGCATCACCGATCCCGACTACGAACTCTGGTTGGGCATAGGATTGTGGGAGGAGCACCGAGATCACGCGGGCATCCGCACGACCCTCAGCCGCAAGCGCGACGGTCATCCACATTGCGGCCGCCGCCGCGCCGCTCCCATCTGACGCGAGCAGCAGCAACGGCCGGCTGCCCTGTACGGGCAAGTCGCTGCCATCCGTTTCGAAGCGAGCTTTCACGAGCGTGGACATGGAATTCACGAGTGACGGAGTCATCGGGCGTAGACCGGGCTGAGCGGTGATTCACTTTGGGTCCATCCTTCGTGCGGCGCCATCTCCGCTGTCGCAGAGGGAGCTCGCCACACCGACGTCGATCGCTGCGGCGCGATCAGGAGCGAACGGCCGATGCTCTGCACGAGTGCTCGCGTGACGCTTCGATCCCGGCCGCGCTCGAGCATGCCATGACCGCGACCGCCGGCCGCAATCAGGTCGCACCCCGACCTCTTCGCGAAGCGAAGGAGCTCACTCGAAGCGTCCCCGCTGAGTGTCCACGTCTCGACCTCCTGCCGGCGCGGAAGCTGGAGGTCAGCCAGCAGTCGTTCGAATCCGCCACGCGCGCCGCCCTCGTAGCACTCCTCGCCGTGATTCCACGCGTCGCCGGGGCTGGCGGTCGTCGGCTCGACGTGAACCAGGTCGATATGCGCGCCATTGCCTGCAACCTCGATCGCGGCGCGAGCGGCCGTGATGCTTGCCATGCGGAAATCCATGGCGACCAGCACTCGGCTCGGGATTGCGCGCAACGACGCCGGAATCGCGAGGAGCGGCGTTTCGGTCAGAGGCAGCAGACGGGTCATGGTGCGCGCACCGGGGATCCAGTCTGGCACCCCATGGCTACTCGCGCCCATCACGATCAGTCTGGCACCATGACCGCGCGCTACCTTGGCGATGGTTCGAGCGGCGGGTCCGGAGCGAACTTCGATCCGGCAGTCCTCGCCGGCTGCACTCAGCGCACGAAGCTGGAGCCGAACTCTCAACTCCGCGTCCTCGGCGGCCGGAAGGCTCGGCCGATCCCTGAGGACGATCAACAGCTCCATGTCGAGTCCTTCGCGCTCGGCGAGCCGAGTCGCGACGAACACTGCGCCATCCGTGGCGGCGCTGCCGTCGGTAGCGACGAGAATGTCCGGTGGTGATGTCTTCGTGCGCTGATGGACCATGCTCATGACTCCTCCAGTGGTTCCGGGCGCCGAACGGCTCGCCCGGTCCATGAAGGATGGCGTAAACTGGTCGCTGGTTCTGTAGGAAACAGCCGGATTCGAAGTAGGGGAAACGCTGTCCGTACCATGGTCAGCTACCTACACGAGCACTGCGAGTCGGCGGCGTCACGAGCAACGAGCACGGCGTATCGCGAAGCAGCGCTTGCGCAGCGCTTCCGAGCCACAGCCGGTCGAACCAGTTATGGCCGTGCCGTCCCACCGCGACGACATCCGCGTCGGTCGCGACAGCCGCCTGCCTCAGCGCATCTTCGACCGCTCCGCATGCCAGGCTGGCGTGCACGCGAATGTCCGGCCGGTCCTTCTGCAGTTGCGCCGAGAGCGTCTCGAGACGCGACAGCGCCCCTTGCTCATCGAACCCCGTCCAGGCGTCGGCACCGACGGGCGGGAAGCCAGCGACCGCGCGAACGTGAACGAGGTGAACAGTAGCATCGCATGCGGCGATGGCTACCGCCAAACGGGCCGCGGAGAAGCTGGCATCACTGAAATCCACCCCAACGACGATCCGTCGCGGAATTCGCCAGCGTCCAGCATCAACGACCAGCGTGGCCACCGGCGCCCCGGTAGCAACGTGCAGGGCCGTCCTGCCTGCCCCGGACCGGCCACCGCGTTCGCGGACGCCGAGTCCGAGGACTACTAATTTCGCGTCCCATTCGCCCGCGAGGCGCTCGATTGACCGAGCCGCCGTTCCGAACTCGATATTGATTCCCAACGGGTCGTCTCTTCCGAACAGGTAGTGAATCTGGTGACGGACACGGTGATGAGCCTCATCTTCACGCGCCTGAGCGAATTCGACGATATGGAGGCTCGCCAAATCGTCATCAAGCCAGACCGGGAGGGGCTCGACGACCGTCAGGATCTGGAGTGGAAGTGCGTGCCACCGGGCCAGTGCCATCGCCATGATCACCGCGTCGGCAGAGCCGGCAGAGCCATCGGTCGCGAGCAGGATCGCATCGCTGGTCGCGGCCTGTGACACACTGCTTCGCTCTGTGCCCGGCTCGCTGTTGAACGACAGCCAGGTTGTCAGGCAGCGCATGGGCATGATACTCGACGCTGTGCGCGCGTCGAGCTGCAGGCCTGTCCCGACCGTGCCACCGGCGATCATTTCGACACCGGCTTGAGCACGAGCACTGCTGTCGGCGAACCGCGCACGATCTTGTCCGCCACGCTGCCAAGCACGAGCCGCGCAGCTCCTCCTCGTCCCCGAGTCGTCATCGCGATCAGATCGACGTCGTGTTCCGCGGCAAAGCGGAATATTCCGCGCGCCGGCGACTTCGCAGTGACCGCCGCCAGCTTGACCCCGCGAAGCTCGGGCATGCTCACCTGCAGATCTCGCATGCGCCGACGCAACTCACGAGTGTGGACATCCGCTCGATCAACACTGACGAGGGGAACCTTGCGCACCTTCTTCGTAGAGGGCTCCCATACCTGGAGCACCGTCAGCCGCGCGTCTGAACCGGCGGCCACCGCGAGCGCGATCGGAAGCATCTTCTCGGACGCCGAGGAGCCATCCAGGGGAACGAGGACGTGGCCAAAGGAAGCATCGGTTTTCGTATGCTGCCCGCGCAGCACCAGTACCGGAACCTCGAGCTGACGAATGAGAGTGTCCGTAACGGAACCCAGCCACGCGCGACTCGCCCCACCGATGCCATGGCTCGCCATCACGATCATGTCGGCCCTTCGCTCCCGCGCGAATCGCTGGAGAACCTGAGCTACGGCCGCCGGTTCGCCGAACGGATTCGTGGGCGCGCGCGAACGGAGCACCGTCACTGTCACGGGTTCGTCGTGCAAGCCACGCAGATTCTGTTCGATACGCTCCACATGGCGCCTGGACCCCGCGAGCAGGGCGCTTTCAATATTGGTGGCGCTGTCGAACGAGCCCGGCACCTGCAGACCCGAGGGCAGCGGCACATGCACGAGCACCGGGTGGACGCGCGCGCCGAGCCGTTTCCCAAGGGCCAGCGCGGTGTTCAGCGCGCCTTCGGACAGCGGGCTCCCGTCAACCGGCACCACGATCGATCGGATCGCCGACGAGACCGGGATCGGTCCGGACGCGCGGGCTGGCAACGCCACTGTGCTCTTGCTCATCGGCTGACCCTCAATGGATGAGAGGCGACTAATTTCCATGGAGGAGTATGCGTGCAGGCGGCGGCGTGGTCTGTCGGCGGAAAGCCACCGCCTCGTGGGGGAAAGCCCGACCCGGTGCATCCCTCGCGGTCGGATTACCACCGACTCCGGTGAAATGGCGTTGTCAGGCGATCCCTCACAAATGCCGGCAGGCCGCCCGACTGATTCGCGGACGCGCAGGGCGTAAAATGAAGCATGGCTCTCGCCGTGTCAGGAACGCAGCTGCTGCGCACGTGGACAGAGTGGTCCTTTGCCAGTGTCTCTCGGCGGCTGCTCTGGTTGATGCTGGTCGCCACCGCGATCTGGCCACTGCTGCCCGGTTGGCTCGATCAGTCAATGCAGCCGGCATTTGGGCTGAGTGTCTCGCAGCTTGCCGTCGCCGCCGGCGCCGGGTTCGTTGTGTACATCATCGGCGTCGCACTACGCAACGGTTTCCGCCGAGTCGTCTTCGACGGCGCGTTCACGCTGATTGCGGCGCTCGCCTTCGCGGCGGTGCTCGGCGTGACCATGCAGGACAGCAGCAACGGCTACTTCACGTCGGCAGCCCTGGGCGAGGGACTGGCTGCACTGCTGGTCACGCACATGGCCGCGATGCTGCTCAGGGCGCTGGCCGGAGACGGGACCGGGATCCGCACGGTGGCCCAGCGGTTTGTGGACGCAGTGCTCACCGGCACAGCAATGTTACTTCTGGGTTTCTGGGTACTCGCAACGATGCGATTTCAATTCGCCGCCGGCATTCTCCTCATGGGCGCAGGTGGGTCCTATATCCTCGTGATCGGGATTCTCGCGCAACACATCGGCGCCAATGTCAGGCACTCCTCGTTCACCACATGACACGAGACACCGGCCGAGTACGTTCCGGCAGGACATGAGTTCCGTCTATCACCCGTTGCCGGTCAACACAATGCGACTCTCGTGTACGTACTCGTCCTGAACGTCGGCTCGTCGTCGCTCAGATTTCAGTTGATCGCCACGGATTCGACGGCGATTGCCGAGTCCCGCGACCTGCGTCTCGCGCGTGGTCACGTCGACCGGATAGGCGGAGAGGCGATTCTCACGCTCGAAGCGGCGGGACGGGCGCCAACAAAGACGGCCGTCAAGATCCGCGACCATACGCACGCGGTCGAACACATCATCGCGTGGCTCACCGGCGGCGACTCCGGTGTTCCCGTCACGACTGTCGGCGAGATTGGGGCGGTGGGACATCGTGTCGTGCACGGTGGGGAGCGTTTCAGCGAATCCACGCTCGTCACGGACAAAGTCTGGCGAGAGCTGGAAGAGCTTATCGAGCTTGCGCCTCTGCACAACCCGCACAATCTGCGCGGCATCACGGCGGCTCGGAGGGCGCTTGGTTCGGGAGTGCCGCAGGTGGCGGTGTTCGACACGGCGTTTCACCACACCCTGCCCGAAACTGCGTACGTGTATGCCATTCCGTATCAACTCTACCGTCGCTACCGCGTGCGCCGATATGGCTTTCACGGCACCTCACACCGCTACATCGCCCACCGTTACCGGCAACTCACCGGCCGCTCCCGCGAAGACACACGAATCATCACAGTACACCTGGGCAACGGCGCATCCGCCTGTGCAATTGTCGGGGGCGCATCGATCGACACGTCGATGGGATTCACGCCACTGGAAGGCCTCGTGATGGGGACGCGCTCGGGCGACCTCGATCCAGCCATTCTGGATTTTATCGCCGAGAAGGAAGGCCTCAGCGGGCGCGAAGTCGATTCAATGCTCAATAAGCAGTCGGGGTTGCTGGGCATTTCGGGGCTGACGGGTGATATGCGCGAGCTGCTGGCCGAGGAGGCTGAGACCGGCGATCGGCGGGCACGCCTCGCGATCGATCTCTTCTGCTACCGGGTGAAGAAATACCTCGGCGCCTACCTCGCGGCGATGAATGGCGCGGACGCCATTGTGTTCGCCGGTGGAGTCGGGGAGAACTCGCCCGAGATACGAGCACGCATCTGCTCCGGATTGAACTGGATGGGCGCGGCGGTCGATATCCCACGCAACGTCGCGCTCATCGACCGTGCCGAGGGTCGGTTCGACGCAGATGGTAGCCGGCTTCAGTTGTGGGTTATCCCGACTGACGAGGAATTGTTGATCGCTCGCGACACGTGGCGGGTGGTAACAGGGAGCGGAACGCGCTAGCGCCCGGACGCGCTCTCCAGTCGGAATTCGCCATTCGGTAGTCCGTAAGGGGAAGTCCTACAGGACCTCCGTGTGCTGCCCGACTGATCGGGCCTGTGGAGCGGACTAACGTCAGTCGTGGCCTTCCCTGCGACACATGGTGGTGGTCACGACGCCTGAAGCACCGGCCTGGTACAATCGGCCAGAGAAGTCAGGGCGGACCTGCGTGCGCACATTAGCGCGCTTCAAACATTCCTGAGGATTTGTCCATGCAGACCATTGCACCGATCACCGACCTGGTTGCTCCCGGTATAGAGACGCCCGGCATGATGAAGGCGCTGGTATATGGAGGGCCGGGCAAGCGAGCGTGGCAGTCGAAGCCCAGGCCGGTGATTCGCGAACCGGGAGATGCGGTGGTGCGCATCACGACCTCCACGATCTGTGGGACCGACCTTCACATCATGAAGGGTGATGTCCCAACGGTTGCCGCCGGCCGCGTACTCGGGCATGAGGGCATCGGCGTGATCGAGGCCGTGGGCCCGGCCGTGTCGCAGTTTCAGGTAGGCGATCGTGTGCTCATCGCGTGTGTCAGTGCGTGCGGGAAATGTGATTTCTGCCGCAAGAGCATGTATTCGCACTGTCGAACGGGCGGATGGATTCTCGGACACACGATCGATGGTACGCATGCCGAGTACGTGCGCACCCCGCATGCCGACATGAGCCTGCATCATCTGCCGCCCGACGCGGACGAAGAAGCGCTCGTGATGCTCAGCGATATTCTACCGACAGGCTTCGAGTGTGGAGTGATCAACGGCAAGGTTCAGCCGGGTGACACCGTGGCCATCGTCGGAGCGGGTCCGATCGGACTCGCCGCGCTGCTGACGGCGCAGTTCTATTCACCCGCTGCGATTCTGATGATCGACGTTGACGACAATCGGTTAGAGGTCGCTGGACAATTTGGCGCGACGACGCTGATCAATAGCACGGATGGAAAGGCGGTCGAGCAGATCATGGCGCTCACGGGCGGTGAAGGGGTAGACGTCGCCATTGAGGCAGTCGGTATTCCTGCCACGTTCGACATCTGTCAGTCCATTCTCGCGCCGGGTGGCCGACTCGCGAACATCGGCGTTCACGGAAAGCCTGTCGAGCTCCATCTCGAGAAGCTCTGGGATCGCAACATCGCGATCACGACGCGGCTCGTGGACACGGCGGCGATTCCCATGCTGCTCAAGCTCGTGCAGTCGGGAAAACTGCAGCCAGGGAAACTCGTCACTCACCGGTACGCACTCAGCGACGTCATGAAGGCGTACGACACCTTCGGGAACGCCGCGAAGGAACGCGCATTGAAGGTGATTCTGACGAATCCGGAGCGTGAAGACGTTGCGCCTTCTCTCCGCCGCTGAGATCATTCTCGCTGCGCAGCGCGGAGTGCCCGCGCGCGCAGCATTTTGAGCGGACTACCTCGGATGAGGCCCTATGTCGAAAATGCTTGCTCCGGACATTTTCCCGCGGGGCAGCGAGGTCATTGAGGTACACGTTGGCGAGCTGAGGCAACTGTTCCACGCGATCGACCCCTCTCCGTTCGGCGATCGCGACCTCGAGCCGAACGCGGCGGAGTTCATCATCAGCTCGGCTCGCGAGGCGCCGCGCGGCGCCCTGTTCGCCCTGCTCGTGCACCTTGATCGGGGTTCAGACCAACCCGGCCTGGGAGCCATCGTGCGCGAAGCGGTACATGAATTCTTCGCGAAACGGGCGATCAGCGAGAGGCGCCGGTTGCGCGAGCTGCTTCAGCGGGGTCGCGTGAGCCTCGCTATCGGGCTGGCGTTTCTCGCCGTCTTGCTCGTGTTCGCGGATCTCGTGGCCGGATGGCTCGCTGGCACCCCCTTCGCCGACCTCGCGCGCGAGAGCCTGTCGATCGGCGGATGGGTCGCGATGTGGCGGCCGCTGGAAGTGTTCCTCTATGACTGGTGGCCGATTCGCGCGGAAGCCCGCCTGTTCGATCGGCTGGCCCTGATGCCGGTTGAGATTCAGCACCATGCGGAGGGCGCGCGAAGGGATCGCCCACGTGCCGGCTAGTCGGCCAGGAAGCCCGGACGCTCGGTTCACTCCTGTGAAATTCGTGACCTCCCAACAGTCACTCGGCGATACCGGAGCTGGGACTCGCGCCGCACAATTGGGCGTTCTCGTGAACGCCGTGTTCGCGGTCGTAAAACTCATCGCCGGCATAGTCGGCAACAGTTTTGCGCTCGTCGCAGATGCGATCGAATCGGCGGTCGACATCGTCGGATCGCTCATGGTCTGGGGTGGGCTCGCAATCGCGGCACGTCCCGCCGACGAGGATCATCCATTCGGCCACGGAAAAGCGGAGTCGCTGGCAGGCGGGGCGGTTGCGATCCTGTTGATCGGCGTCGCCATCGGCATCGGTACCGAGTCGGTTCGTGCCATTCGAACCCCGCACGAAGTGCCCGCTCCCTGGACGCTCGCCGTTCTGGCCACAGTCATCGCGATTAAGTGGGTGTTGTCGCGACGCGTGGCTGCTGTGGGAGGGAAAATAAACAGCACGGCGGTCAAGGCGGACGCCTTCCATCACTTGAGCGACGCTATTACTTCTGCCGCGGCATTCGTCGGCATTGCGATCGCCGTGTGGGGCAGCCGAATCCTGGGCGGGAACCCCAATGACCCGCGGTGGGCGGCAGCCGACGATTGGGCCGCCCTGGTTGCGGCGTTGGTCATTGCCTATAACGGTGTACGACTTCTGCGACCCGCGCTCGACGACCTCATGGACCGGTCTCCGGCTCCGGACCTGCTCGACTCAATCCGAGGCGCCGCGCTCGCGGTGCCGGGCGTGTTGGCCGTGGAAAAGCTGGCGGTACGCAAGGTGGGCCTTGGATACCGGGTCATGATCCACGTTCAGGGACGCCCGGAAATCACCCTCGCCGCTGGACACGTACTCGGTGGAGAAGTGAGCCGGGCCCTTCACGCCAAATTGACGGCGATCCATTCGGTGGTAGTGCATATGGAGCCATACTACGGAATCAATCCAATCACGCCGGCTTCGAATCAGCGATGAGCCAATCTGGGCCTCGTAATGCACACGTGGGGGATGTACGACAAGCACCAGCTAGACGTGGGCGCCGCGCCGACGCGCCTGTGGTGGGCGGAGGCGCTCTACCGGGGCTGCTGGGTTGCTCTTGTCGCCCTGGCCGCCTACGTGGCGTGGGCGAAGTTCTGACGTCTCGCGCTGCTTCCAGAGGGAGTAGACCGCCGGGATCACCACGAGCGTCAGCACGGTGCTCGAGATCATCCCGCCAACCATCGGCGCCGCGATGCGCTTCATGACACTTGCCCCCGTGCCCGTGCCCCAAAGAATCGGCAGCAATCCGGCCATGATCGCCGTCACCGTCATCATCTTGGGACGGACGCGTTCCACCGCGCCCTCAACCACGGCGTCGTAGAGGTCGCGAACTGTCGGTTGTCGCCCTTCCACCTGCCGCGCTTTCCACGCGTGGTCGAGGTAGATGAGCATCACGACCCCCGTTTCCGCGGCGACCCCCGCCAGCGCGACGAACCCAATCGCGACCGCCACCGACCAGTTGTATCCCAGCAACCAGATGAACCAGATCCCGCCAACGAGCGCAAACGGAAGCGACAGCATCACGATGGCCGTCTCCCCCACACTCTTGAAGTTGAAGTACAGCAGGAGAAAGATGATCGCGAGCGTTGCCGGGATGACGATCTGCATCTTCGCTTTGGCGCGCTCCATGTATTCGTATTGCCCGCTCCAGACCATCGAATATCCCGGCGGGAGCTTCACCTCGCGCTCCACCATGGCCCGCGCCTCGACGACGTAACTCCCGATGTCCCGACCCGTGACATCCACATATACCCACGCCGTGGGGAGCGCGTCTTCCGTCCGAACGACCATCGGCCCGGCAACCTGCCTGATTGTCGCCACCTGACCAAGCGGCACCTGTGCGACCGAGCCGCTCATGCCAACCGCGGCTCCCACACCACCCATGCGGCTCCCGGACATCCCAGCCGAAGGCGACCGCGCCGCCGCGCCAACTCCTCGGGTGTGGCTCACCGGCACCAGCACCGAGGCCAGCCGCTCCGGCGTGTCGCGCAGCTCCTGGGGGTACCGAACACGCACGCCGTAGCGCTCGCGTCCCTCCACCGTCTGCGTGATCGTCATCCCGCCAATCGCAGTGGCAATGACCGTCTGAATGTCGCCAACGTTTAGTCCGTGTCGCGCCGCTGATGCGCGGTCGATGTCGATGTCGAGGTAGTAGCCGCTCACGGCGCGCTCGGCGAACGCGCTTCGCGTCCCTGGCACCATCTGCACCGAGCGCTCGACTTCCTTGCCGATCCGCTCGAGCTCGGCCAGATCCGGCCCGAAGATCTTGATCCCCACCGGCGTGCGGATCCCGGTGGCGAGCATGTCGATGCGCCCAATGATCGGCATCGTCCAGGCGTTCGTGACGCCGGGCATCTTCACCGCCGAGTCCATCCCGGCGACGAGCTTGTCATAGGTCATTCCCTCGCGCCACTTCGATTTCGGCTTGAGCGTGATCGTGGTCTCGAACATGTCGAGCCCGGCCGGGTCCGTCGCCGTCTCGGCGCGCCCGGCCTTTCCCCAGACGTGCTGCACTTCGGGAAAGCGCTTGAGGATGGAATCCTGCTGCCGCAGCATTTCGCGCGCGCGGGCAATGCTGACCCCCGGGAGTGTGGTCGGCATGAAGAGCATCGTCCCTTCTTCCAGCGGAGGCATGAACTCGCTCCCCAGCCGAGTCCACGGAATCCACGTGACGATCAGCGCCACCATCGCGCTGACGATCACCGGCCAGCGGTGGCGCAACACCAGCGCGATCACCGGATGGTAGAGGCGAATGAGTGCCCGGTTTATGGGGTTGGCGCGCTCGCGATAAATCTTCCCGCGCACGAACACTCCCATCATCACGGGCACGAGGGTCACCGACAGCAGACTCGCAGCCGCCATGGCAAACGTCTTCGTGAACGCGAGGGGCGTGAACATCCGCCCCTCCTGCCCCTCGAGCGCAAAGACGGGGACGAACGAGACGGTGATAATGAGAAGGGAAATGAAGAGCGCGGGACCGACCTCCTTCGCCGACTCCATTACGACTGTCCACCGCTCAGCCGCCGAGAGATCCCGCGTATTGAACGACCGCGACGGAACGCTCCCACGCGGCCCACCCGCGGTCGCCAATTTGGCATCAATTGCGCGCTCGAGGTGCTTATGCATGTTCTCGATCATTACGATCGCCGCATCGATCATGGCGCCGACATCATGAGTCTGGGCGGGATCGCGATCGCCATCGGCGCCATGATCGATGCGGCGATCGTAATGA